>JBDRBK010000122.1:0-15679 GCA_043822705.1 Fidelibacterota bacterium | reverse complement strand
ATTCTCAGCCGCTGGAAATTCATTATTCCCGGTGATGATATAAAAGACCGGCCGTTGCTGCTGTTGTTGATTCCGGGATTGTTGTTATGTCTGGGATATGAATACTGGATGTTAATCACCGTCGGCAGCGATTATAGCATCGTATTGATCGCCAATTTCATGGTAATCTTTTTTGCTACTTTTTTTTATCACCGTTTCTGGCGCGAGCAGTACCTATTAAACGGTATTGCCATCACCGGATTGATTGCAATACCGTTTCTGCGTTCCGAACTGCTGGTGGATTCCATTCTACTGATAATATTTCATCTCTGTTCCGTCGTTCTGGCCTTCTTTTTCCGGCGCCAGTTCGTCGGTACGATGTACGTAGCCAATCTGAAAAGATCCCGTCAGGAACTGCAGGAAGCCAAGGAACGGGCGGAAATTTCCGACAAGTTGAAAAGCGTTTTTTTAAGCACGATGTCACATGAAGTGCGGACGCCATTGAATGTCATTTTGGGTTATACGGATATTCTGCAGATGTCGTTCGGAGATAACCTGACCGACCAGCAGCGAGAATTCGTTGATATTATTAATCAGGGGGGCTCACGATTAATTCGCCTGATGGATGATATCCTGGATATCAGCCGCATAGAAACCGGGACAATTATCCTGAAGACCGATCAAATCATCGGCGATGAACTGGTCAAAACGGCGGCGACGGAAATCAAAATGGCAGCCCGGCAAAAGAATTTGACCATTAGAGAAGATTATCGTGGTGGTGCGGCGCGGATAACGGTTGATATTGTCCGGATGCAACAAGTCCTTGGCAATTTATTGAACAATGCTGTTAAATTCACGCCACAGGGGGAAATTCTGATCACGACGTGCGTCACCGGATCGGAATATCAGGTGGCGATCACAGATACCGGAATCGGTATCAAAGCGGAATTCCGGCCGCATCTGTTTACTCTGTTTAAGCAGGCCGAAGAGGGTTATACCCGCAGTTTCGAAGGTGTCGGATTGGGCCTGGCGATAACACAGCGCCTGGTGGTTTCGATGAATGGTCGGATAGAAGTCGAGAGTCAGGAGGGACAAGGGAGTACTTTTACGATATCATTGCCCTTAAGCCCGTCCCGGCAGGAAAGCGAAAATAAAAATACTCAAAGGACAACCATCAAAAAACAGGTGGTAAATCAAGCGATGCAGGAAGCAACAGGCAGCGATCGATTAAAATTACTCATTCTGGAAGATAATCCCGCCAATATCAAATATATTGAATTCTTGCTGACAAAATTAAAACATGATTTTATTTCCATGGATTCCGGCATTAAGGCCCTGGCCCGCCTGGATGAGATTAATCCTGATGGCATGTTGATTGATATCAGTCTGTCGGAAGAAATGGACGGAATTGAGTTTCTCAGGCGGGTGCGCGAAAACCAGCAATATAAGAATCTGCCTGCGATTGCCGTTACTGCTCATGCCATGAAGGGCATGCAGGATGATTTTATCAAACAGGGATTTACCGATTATCTGTCCAAGCCCTTCACGATCGGCAGCTTAACCGAAGTACTTCAGCGCAATTTTCAGAAACAGTGAACGATTCGGGATTTAATCAGGCGACAGTCCCGCAGCAGCACCGGATACCGGTTTGAATAGCCCGTCATTCGCAGTAACTAATCAGCAGAAGATTGAATTATTAAGACTTGCCCGTAATTCCATCAAGGAGTACTTGATAGGAGGCCGTTCGCTGCCCGAAGCTCATTCCGCAATCCCCCCGGATGTCCGCTGCGGTGCCTTTGTGACACTGCGAAATAAAGGTCAGCTGCGGGGTTGCATCGGTCATCTGGCCGATGACCTGTCGTTGGCTGAAGTCGTCGGCAAAATGGCTTTGGAAGCAGCGGTACGGGATTGGCGTTTCAAAGCGGTATCTTTACCTGAATTATCAAAAATAGAAATCGAAATATCCGTACTGTCGCCAATTCGACCGATCGGCAAGTGGCAGGATATCATTATCGGTCGGGATGGCATCCTGCTGCGCAAGGAAGGTCGATCCGCCGTTTTCCTGCCCCAGGTGGCAATTGAACAGGGCTGGTCTTTACAGCAGACACTCGATCAGCTTTGTCGGAAAGCCGGGTTACCGCCGGAAGGGTGGCGGGAAAACGCCCGCCTGTTTACTTTTCAGGCCGACATTTTCAGCGATGCCGATTTTCCCGACTCCCAGCGATCTCATTTCGCCTGACACAGCCTCCTGACTCCTAATAAGACCGCTGACATATTTTTAATGGCAGATATCATTATAACTGCTCTATTTTCGGCGCGGCGGAAAAAGGATTAATACATAAATACCTTGGGATTGAAATAAAAATGACAAAATCTGGTTGCAGGCACTGGATTTATTTATGTCTAATCAGCTTAATAATATTCAATCTGCTGTTCGGGCAGGTCGTCGGTTTGAATGATGAACAAATTCGCAAACAGGCCCGCAGTGATGCCGTCGATGATTTCAAGGTCAAACCCTGGCTCACACGCTGTGGCGGATTCGAGTTCTGCAGCCTGTTCCTGACCGGATCGAGTCTGGTGCCGGACTATCCTTATCGCAGCCGTGCTCTGGAGGTGGTTCTTATCGTCGGCGTACCATCGTATTTTGCCTACAAGAAAAAAGTCGACCTGCCGGTCAACCGCCGCAATCATCTGCGCCTCCAGAGTATTGAATATCAGAATATTTATCTCCAGGAGTATCTGACATCCAGCAAGCAATTGCGCCTGTTCAACACCTTCAGCGGCGCAGGATTATTTGCCCTGTCCTTTATGGCATTAATAACAATTTTACCGAGTTGACCGCACCGGTACGATTGTTCAACAGACTTCCATGGATCGCCGATAAACCAATGACCGCGAAGTTCGATGAATAAAACACAATCTGTAAAATACCGGGGCGGGCTGTCAGTGTTATCTCTGGCAATTATAGTGTTACTGCCGGTCGTTATGACCGGTCAGTTTTATTTCGGCCGCAATAAGATACAGTACGAGGATTTTGATTGGCAGGTGCTGGAAACCGAGCATTTTTATCTCTACTATTACACCGGCGAAGAGCAGTTGGGGCAGGTGGCTGCCTATTTTGCCGAGGAGGCGTTTGGTGAACTGGAATTGAAATTCAATTGTACCTTCAGTCGAAAAATTCCGCTGGTGGTCTACAGCAATCATATTCATTTCCAGCAGACAAACATCCTGCCCTATCATATTCCGGAGGGAGTCGGGGGCTTCATCGAGTATATCAAGAAAAGAGTGGTCATTCCCTTCAACGGCAATATGTTTGATTTCCGCAAGGTGATCCGCCATGAAATGGTGCATGCCTTCACGCATGCCAAAATTTCCTACGTTTCCAGCGATATCGGCATGTGGGAATCGCCCAATTTCCCGTTGTGGTTTACCGAAGGACTGGCCGATCTATGGTCCGGCAACTGGGATTCCCAGGCCGAAATGGTGATTCGGGACGCGTTGCTGTACGATCATTTGTATCCGCTGGATAGCGAAGCGCTGTATCGGGCCGGGTTTTTACTGTACAAGGAAGGCCAATCTTTTCTGGGATATTTCGAAGAAACCTATGGAACCGATGATATCCGTCGGCTGATGGAGGATTACTGGCGCTACGAAAATTTCGAGCAAACAATCAAAGGTGTGACCGGCAAGGAATTTACTACGCTCATGCTGGATTGGCGCCTGGCGCTCAAAAAACAGATGGCCGAACCGCTGCAACAGGATTTCGTCATCGGCAACGGCGAGAACCAGTTGACCAAAACCGGCACCAATGTCAGTCCCGCCCTGTATTACGACCATCTGGGCAATCAACACCTGGTTTACTTATCAAGTCGGAGCGGTTACACCGATATTCTTTCGCAGAGTCTGGACGTCGACGACAGGAAAAAGAAGACCGTGTTAAAGGGTGAGCGTGGGGCCGAATTCGAATCGCTGCATATCACCCAATCCGGGTTGAATGTCAGTCGGGACGGTAAGCTGGCGTATGTAACCAAATCGGGACAACAGGACGTAATCCGGGTCGTGGACCTGGCCACCCGCAAGGAAATCACTTCTTTCAGTCACCCGCAGATTATTTCGATCCGAACTCCGGTCTGGTCCCACGACGACGCTAAAATCGTGTTCAGCGCCCAGAATTTCAATGGTTTGGCCGACCTGTATATCTGGACCGTCGACAGCAGCACCGCCATTCGCCTGACGGCCGATATCTATTGCGACAGCGATCCTGCTTTCAGTCCCGACGACAGTGCGGTTGTTTTCGTATCGGACCGTGGCCGGGAAATTCTCGATGGCGGAACCGACCTGTTTATCCTTGATCTGGCGACGCGGCAGTTGAAAATGCTGTTCAAGGATGAATACCAGGAAAAATATCCGCGCTGGTCCACTGCCGACCAACAATTGATATATTTTATCTCGGACCGGTCCGGGACGCCCAATATCTGGTCGGTTCGGATCAGCGACAACGAACCGCGACATATCGTGCAATTGCAGCAGTTAACCAATGTTCACACCGGGATTCACGATATCGTGCCGCTGGCGGCTGATTCTTTGCTGGTGAGTTCCTTTCAGGAATACAATTTTCAGATTCACCGACTGCCGCTGAGTGAATTTTCCGTCTCTACGCCGATCGATACGACCTTCAGCCGTTCGACTGTTAAGGGCTGGTCTCCGCCTACAATCCCAACGACAATCAGCCGGAAAAAAGAACCATACAAACTGCGTTACAGTCTCGATCTGGCCCAGACCGCAGTGGCCTACGATCCGATCTACGGCGTGCTGGGGGGCGCCCAGCTCAGCATTTCCGATTTACTGGGGAACCGCTATTACCATTTTCTATTGACCAACACCGCCCAGACTTCCGGCGATTTTCTGGGACGTTTCAATTTCGCGGTCACGATGGTGGATCTGACCGGCCGCTCCAACCTGGCGCTGGGAATCTTCCATTTCGCCAATGACTATTTTGATCCCTACCAGGCCTTTTATTTCGAGCGGACGTACGGAATCCGTGGCGGCATCAATTACCCGCTGGATGTTTTCCGGCGGCTGGAATTCAGCGGTACTTTCTGGTACTCCTACAAGGATTTCTATTTCAACAACACCAGGTCGACGGTCCTGTTATCCAATTTCGTATCTTTCATCCACGATAATTCCCTGTGGTACTATACCGGGCCAATCGACGGCTGGCGCCTGCGCCTGACAATTGGTCCGACGATCGACCTGAAAAAGAGCCGGCTGCACAATCTGACCGGACTGATCGATTCGCGCTATTATCTGCGGATCCGGCAATTCGTCACCTTCGCCCAGCGGACGATGATCTGGATCAATGACGGCGAGGATATCCGGCGCTACTACATCGGCGGCAGTTGGGGCATCCGCGGCTATAATCTGTACGATATTTACGGCAGCAAGTACATGATGTTCAACCAGGAGCTGCGCTTCCCGCTGGCTCACAGTCTGATGCTTAATTTCAGCCGCGGCGGGATTGGCGTGAGCCCGATCCGTGGCGCCCTGTTTGTGGATGCCGGTAATGCCTGGGATAATGAAAGGCCCGACCTGATCGGCAGTATGGGCTTCGGGTTACGCGGACTGTTCCTGGGCGGGGTAGTGCTGCGCCTGGATATCGGCCGCCATACCGATTTCAAAACGATCGACCGCGACTGGTTTGTGCAGTTCTTCTTCGGCTGGGATTATTGACGATGATGTCCACCAATAAATATTTTGTTCGAACGGCCGGCGGCCTGCTGCTCACGTTATTAGTGTTGGCGGCCTCCGGATGTGTCGGTAAACTGCAATACAGTATCGACCTGAGCGAAGAACCGGTAAGCGGCAGCCGGGATTTAACCGTCCAGCCGGTATTGCAGTGGAGTGCGAAAATGATTTCGCCGCCGGTGGCGATCGAAGTGTTGAACCAGGATCTGGCACTGATTTTATCCTATCGCGGCGAAATATATTTGTGGGACCTGAATCAGGGGCAGCGCCAGGGCCGGGTCTGGCAACCCTATCGCCAGCCGATCTCAAATCACTGCATCGACGGCAACCGGCTGTATTTCAGTTCCATTATCGACGGCCTGATTTCGGCCTATGATTTCAGTCTGCAGAAAAAACTGTGGCGCAACCGCAAGCTTAAGGCCCCCGGAGCAATCGCCGTGATCGACAGTCTGGTTTTTTATCAGGAGCAGCGGAATATTGTCGCCGGTAACGCCGCCAACGGAAAATTTATCGCACGGCGCGCCTTGCCGGTCGATTTCGCCAGCGAATTTTACATTTCCGGCGGGACGATCGCTGTTTTTTCCACGACCGGTAACCTGCATCGGTTTACCACCGGGCTCGAGCCGCTGGAACCGTTGTCGCTGGATCTGGACCAATCACTGTCGGCGGCAATTACCGGCGACCGGATCGCGGCCGGAGACGCCCACGGCCGGCTGGTAGTCTGCGACCTGGCGGCGGGCCAATTAATCTATGCAACCAAACTGGATGGGCCGATATATACCAGTCCGTTGATCAACGACGAACTGGTAATTTGCGCTCATGGCAGCGGATTTGTGTCAGCGATAAATCCGGAAAGCGGGGAGTTGCAGTGGCAGTTTCAGGGGCAGGGACTGGTCAACCAGCCACTACTGATCGCCGGCAATGTAATCATCGTGCCATTCGCCCGCGGCCGGATCGTCGCACTGGACCGCCTGACCGGCCGGGAATTGTGGCATCACGACACCGAATATGTGATCCGTTCGCTCGACCTGACCAGCGACGGGTTGCTGATCGCCGATCGCCGCAACCGGCTGCATTATCTGAGGTAGGTCGATTTGAAAATACCGGCCCCGGCCATTGCCATCGTGATCACCTGCACGCTGGTCTTTGCCCGAAACGAACCCAAACAATTCGACCACCCGGCAGCGATCGATTCGATATTCACTACCTGCACCACCGTTTATGACACCTTCAAAGTCGATTGCGCACCGCGACCGCAGCTGACCTGGAACCGCCAGCGCAGCGCCGGTCTGACCGTCATGACGGTATTCGGCCTGCTGGCCTATCATTACAGCCGTCAGGCTGAAGATAATTACCGGGATTACCTGGTTACCGGCAGTGTTGAAGAAATGGACCGGTCATTCCAGCGGGCGGCGCATTACGATCGCTACGCCGGAACGGCGTTTGTGCTGGCCGAAGCCGGGCTTTTGCTGGTGGTCCGGTCATTCAATTCCGATTAATATGCGGGCAGTACTTCTAATTACCGCCATGATTATACTTTACGGCTGTTCGGAGCGGGAACGGTTGAACCCGTTCGATCCCGTCAATCCCGTGACCGGTGGCGCGCCCTCCGGTGTGCGGATCGTGTCCGACCGGGCAACGGTGACGCTTTCCTGGAATCCCGTCGTGGTCGATGATCTGTTGGACTACCGGATATTCCGGCAAAGCGGGAATTCCGCCTGGGTACTGTATGATTCGGTAGCCGAGCCAACCGCCCGATTTAGCGATAGCGCGATCGAATATGATACCACCTATCGTTATTGCCTGCAGGCGCGGACCAGTTTTGATCTTGGAACCGTATCGGATACGGTCACGATCATCCCGGGACCGCTGAATATCTGGATTGCCGATTTTTATGACATGGCCGTTCACCGGTTGACCTATGACGGACGTTATGCGCTGGGCAGCGCCCAGTTGACATCACCGATAGCGGTGGAATATCTGGCTGCCGCCCGGCAGGCGATCGTGGCCGATTACTGGAACCGGTCGCTGCAGCAATTGAATGACAGTCTGGAAATCCAGTCGGAAATCCGGCTCGACGGCAACCCTGTGGCGCTGGCGCAGGATCGGCAAACCGGCCGTTTTTTCGTATTGCTGACCGGCGATCCCGGCTCAATCGTGGTTTTTTCCGGCACCGGCACGGAATTGCAGAGCGTCAACTTGCTCGATCCGGTTTCCAGTTGGCATGACCTGGCCTACGATCCGGTGACTAATGCGGTCTGGCTGACGGCCGGCAGCGACCAGGTGTTGGCTTATCGTCTGGGCGATAGCGCTAACCCGCAGCGCCGGAGCGGCATCGCCGGCGTCGCCGAGCTTGAGGCCGATCCCGTTCACGGCGGTTGCTGGGTTGGCGGTGATTCGGTCCTGGCAACGATTAACGCCGACAACGAACTGTCGATCATGCGCAATAATTTCAAAGTCTACGATATCAGTGTCAATCCCGTCACCGGTGACTGTTACTACACCGGGTATAATCGTGAGACCGGCGAGTGGCAAACCGGATTTTTCAGCGCGGGCGCGGAAACGATATTGCTGGGAGATGAATACCGCCATTTGAACGGCATCCAGGTTTTGCCGGGCAGCGGCCAACAGGCTTTTATCGTGAACCAGGTTTATTCCTGGAAATTGTTGCGGTTCGATAATCAGGCGCGCCTGATCGGCGAGCGGGAGGGAGTAAATTCCCGGTTGGATTATGCCATCGAATAAAACACCTGAAGACTACCTGATCCTGGTGCCGGTTTACAATGGCGCCGACTACATCCGCCGGTTCTATCAGCGGGTGGCGCCCGAATTCCGCCCGCAGCTGCTGTTTATCGATGATGGCAGCAGTGATGCCGGCCGGGACATACTTAGCGCCCTGGGCAGCCGTTTTATCAGCCATGACGGCAATCGTGGCAAAGGCGCGGCCATCCGTAGCGGCCTGGAGTACGCCCGCAGTCACGGCATCGGCCAGGTGATCGTTATCGACGTGGATCTGCAGCACCCGCCGGAGTATCTGCGCGATTTCCTGGATTTCCAGCCGCGCCGGATTCAGATCGGTTATCGCCGGGACAGAAAAACCATGCCACTGCAGCGTAAAATTTCTAATTTCCTCACCAGTTTATTCATATCTGTCAGGACCAACAGCGTCATCAAGGATTCGCAATGCGGTTTCCGGGCCTTTCCGGTGGCGTTGTTTACGGACAGCGCTTTTGTGACCGGCGGCTTCCAGTTTGAGAGCGAAATGTTGATCCGGGCGGCGCTGCGCGGCTACCGGATCGTCCACCGCCCGATTCCTGCCGTTTACGGGGATGAACCGACGCAGATGAATAATTCCAAGGATACGCTGCGATTCATTAAACTCTGGTTTAGGAGCTTTTTCTGGACATGAAGATTTTTCGGAGACTGTACGACTGGGTATTAAGCTGGGCGGAGTCGCCCTACGGACCGTTGGCGCTGTTTATCCTGGCCTTTGCCGAGGCTTCCTTTTTCCCGGTGCCGCCGGACGCCCTGCTGATCGCCCTGTGCCTGGGAGCGCTGGCGAAATCGTTCCGCTTCGCCCTCAACTGCGCCGCCGCCTCGGTGCTGGGGGCGATCTTCGGCTACCTGATCGGCCAGTTCGCCTGGTGGAGCAACGGCGCCGAATTTTCCGGTCTGGCGCAGTTCTTTTTCGCCCACATTCCGGGCTTTACCGAAACGCTGTTCTACAGCATCCAGGATAAATACAACGAATGGAATTTCTGGATCATCTTTACCGCCGGTTTCACGCCGATCCCCTACAAGGTTTTCACGATTACCGCCGGCGCTTTCGACATTAATTTCCCGCTGTTCCTGATCGCCTCGATCATCAGCCGCTCGGCGCGCTTCTTTCTAGTGGCGGGACTGATCTGGAAATTCGGCGAATCGATCCGGGAGTTCATCGATCGTTATTTTAACCTGGTGGTGATCGTTTTCACGATCCTGCTGGTCGGCGGCTTTGTGCTGATAAAATATCTGGTTTAAAGAGCGCCCATTAACGCTAATATTCCTTTTGCTTTACAGATGTCGGCTATATAACTTTCGATTAACAGGGAGTTACGGTATTATGCGCAGGTATGATAACCAACAGAAAATCACTTATATTAACCATTACTTCACCGGCAGGTCCGACAGGATCCAAGTCCGGTAAGCATATGTCAGGCGGCCCGGCCAATGCTATCCTTTTCGAATGGAGGCTCATATAAATATCTTCTACATATTCACTCTGCATCGAGTGGTCAGATTTAGTCCTTCCGCCTTATGTTTCATAATAGCTGTACTTGGATTTACCGGGCTTCGAGGTCAACCACGAGAAGGCAGAATTGCGAAGGGCTATTATTTTACCGTACAACAATCATTATACTCCAGTGTTTCATACCCGGCACAATATGAAGTGCACCTCGCTACCGGAAATGCTATCGTTAACGGCTCTTCCTTTTTCCCACAGGGCTTTAATAGTCCTCAGCCGGCACCGGGGTTGGGGTGTGCGGTCGGGTGGCAGACGCATTGGGACTGGTTCCTGGCCGCTATTGAAGGCAGCTACGGCCGGATTTCTCATCCCGACGGTTCGGAACAATTTGAGGGATCACATCACAACGTCGACACGGTCAGCGGCGACTGGTATACAACGCATGACATTTTGGACCTGAGTTTTCCCCAGACAGAACGCCAGAATTCGCAGTGGGAAATCAGATTGATCCTCGGCGTTCTTCCTTTCAAAGATCTTAATCTCTGTTTGTACGGATCGTTTGGCATCGGCCAGGGCTGGCAGTCTTTTCATTCTGCGGCAACCGAATATGCTGATAGCATGGGCTACGCCGTTACTTTGGCGAGCACGGCAACCTGGTATGACATGGGTGAATATAAAGGAGCAGGAGATTGGAGTCGCAGTTCCGCAATACATTCTTTCGGATTAGGGGCGGAGTTGTTTCTCTTTAAACGAACCAGTCTGAGGTTGGACTATCAGGCAATAAAAGCTTCGTACACAAGGTACGATGTTCCGGTCATGGGTGGTTATTATGTAGTCTACTATAAAGATCAGGTGGATTACGACTATACATTTGCCAATGTTATTTCGCTTGGCATCACTTATTATTTAGGTCTGTGACAGTACGGCCGCAAGTACGATACACGATAATATGAGACGAAAAACATTAATAATACTCATTGTTCTGTTGGCCGGGTTTGGATGTAACACTGCCGATAACGAAGAAAATATTGAAAATTAATTCCCGCTGGAGTTGGGGTATGTCTGGCTGTACGATGAAACCGGATCGCCGGATAATCCTTGTATGAAACGTGAGGTCACCGGACAAATCCAAATCGGAGACAAACGGTATTTTATCATGACGGAAACCCGGCGGTATAATGAAGCAAACCCGGTTGTGTTTAACGACACCTTACGTCCGGAAGGGGAAGACAGGGTATTCAGATACCGCAACGGACAGGACTACCTTTTTTATGATTTCACGCTGGCGGACGGTGGCACCTATATTGATCCGGTCGGTTCAGGTAGCAGCGAGGCTTATTTCAGCATAACATCGAGCACTCTGGATTCCGTCGAGACTCCCGCCGGAAAATTCTACGACTGTATTGAATTGTTTTTCGACATTCCACAATATGTGGATGATGAGATGTTCCATATATTTGCACCCGGTGTCGGCCTGATTAAAAGAGCAGCGGGAGAGGGACCGACCGTTATTTTGAATTCCCATATTTTTTAATAATGGCAACCGCCTGCACGGTGCCAAGGTAGCCGGATTTGTGCTGATAAAATATCTCATTTAGCTGGCAAGGAAGCGGCGACAGGTTTAGATTCAGCGCGCTTTTAAACAGCATTTTCGGGGTGTAGCGCAGCCCGGTTAGCGCGCTTCGTTCGGGACGAAGAGGTCGGGAGTTCAAATCTCCCCACCCCGACTAAAAGGCCTGGTCAGTTGATTGGGCTTTTTTTATGGAGTAATGAGCGGAGGGGCTGAACGGAGTGGATTAGGAGTAGAGTCACCAGGTAGTTGTCAATTGACGGGTACAGTAGTCATGACATTCCTAACTGGGCAGCCAAATGCCAATTCCAAAGCCCGGCTCTTAAGGGCTGGGAAAGTATTAGCTAATAATACTATAGGCCGTTTGCGGCCTTACCATCAATAAACCGTTAAAACGGTTATAACACTATTGTAGCGGCAGTGTGCCGTAGATTCGAAATTCCTTTCGATACATTCTGGACAATAGCAAATAGCGCTTGCAGCCAGTCCCTTAAGTAGCTAAACTCGCTCACGATACCGGATGCGGGAACCACGCTGTCGATTGTTTCCGGGGAGTGGATGATCATTTAGGATTTAAATGAAATGCTATTCAGAATAATCTACCAACTAGTGCCAATACAAACAATGCTGCGGAGAACATCTGCTTTTTAAGGTCGCATAGTGCTACAAACTCTTGAATGGAGTAGATAAGCTTACATAAAACGAAAATTTTCTTACGAGTCGGGGCTAAACTACAGCCCGGTTATACTTATCAATATGAATAAACTTTCCAAATATTATTCAGAATCGGATAAGAAGTTGGTTGACGAGATCACTATTCTTTACAATAATAGGGATTATATACTTGCCACTGAAAAAATAAGTAAACGTTTAGAAAGCTTAACGAATTGTAAAACAAGAGAGGATTATTTTTTAAAGATCGAACTAGCTGGCTTTCTAATTGATATCGGAGAAGAAGGTAAAATAAAACAAGCTGCTCTCGATGGACTCCAAATAATAGAAAATGAAAAAGAGGAAATAAAACATATTATTTTAGAAAGTAGCATTGAATACAATTTAGGAAATGCTAAAAGTACTTTATTCAAAATACAAAGAGAAGAAACTGGATTTCAATATTTCCCTAAAAATATCCAGTATTTAATAGAATCAAAGAATCATTATTGGAAATCATTCAAATTATCTATTGACGAAATGGGAACATTTACCCCACAGTTGGTAGTAAACCTTGCAAATACTCTGAGTTGTTGTGGTCGTATTGTTGAGTCCCTGCAATATTATGATGAAGTATTAGAAAAATACCCATCCTTTCCTAAAGCCAATGCTTCTCGTGCAAAAGAGTTAATGCGATTAAAAGATATATCCGGCGTTTTTACAAAAAATATGATTTATCAAGCACAGAATGGTTATAAAAAGGCATCTATGACCAAAGAAATTCCTAAATGGTTAATTGATACATGGAAATCGGAATCGCACAAATTAAAAACTTCTTTACTCAAACTCGGATTTGATATTAGTAATATTCATCAAGAGCTTGAAGAAACTAGAAAAGAATTCGAATCGCTTTCTCTTTATAGACAGTTTTGCATTAACAAACATCTTACTTTATCCGAACATTCATTATATTGTAATTGTATAGGTGCTAGGCGAGATAGTTTAAATATATGTACTCCTTTTCAACCCTTCGATTCTGATTTCATCCCTATAATGGAAAAAGTATTAAATCGGTTAAAATCGGAATATTCTTTTGCAAGGTTACTTTATTTTTACTCTATTGACACTAATCAAAATGAAATCACTAAATACGATTCTGAAGTTATGTTCACTGAGTTATATGATTCAGAATATTTAGGCACCAAGTCAGAAATGATTCGGACTAGTTTTAGATTGTGTTTTGGCATTCTAGATAAAATTGCTAGTGCAATATGTTTTATGTTTGACTTGTCAGATGAGAACGAGTCAATTTATTTTGAAAGTTTCTGGAAACCACAAAAATGCAAACCCAAGACGAAACAAAAAACCCGTTGGGATAAGATCAACTCAATACAAAATATTTCTTTAGTTGCCTTATATACACAAGCTACTGACTTGAATTCAAAAACTGGTGAGTGGTATTTCTTTAAGTCTTGGAGGAATGCACTAGAGCATAATCAACTTTCCCTATTGAGTGAAAATGAAATTGGCGGGGATATTTTTAATATTTATAAAAGTAGCCCTTATATGATATATGTAGATAAAAATTATTTTGAAGATAAATCTCTACAAATATTACAATTTACTCGATCAGCAATATTTAATTTTGTTTTTTTAATAAGGAATGAGGCGAGAAAATCAAAGCTAAAAGAAGGTAAAGCAATAAAACATACTTTTACATTCAAGAACGATAATGTGGTATAACCAGCAAATCAATCGGATCCGAATTAGTGAATTACATCGGAAAGCCACCGGTTAAATTATGGGCCTGGCCGGTCATTTACAACACCGTTAGGTACTGCTAATGTTGTTATCTATAAAAAGATTAATAAATAAAATAGAAATGAGCTATCTATTTAGGTTTGGTTACTGGATTAATTTCCCATTTAAGTATGCTTTTCCGTCTAATAAAATTCTATCAAATTGGATTTCAACATTGGCTTTAATCACAAACGATTTAATATTGTCAAATAGAAATTTGATAGATGAATTTGATAAACATCCTCAAAAAGGTACACCTGAAGTATCTTATTATCTGTGGTTGACATGTGCACATTACCGTGAAGCTGCAAAATATTATTCAAAAACACTAAAACATCCGGAAATATCATCATTTATAGAATCTCTTCCACTTTCTACAGAAAATCAATTAAATCAAATGAAAAATGATTTTGAGCCATGGGATGAATCGCTCTTAAAAACAATTGTCAAACCAATTCGGGATATATTTATTCATTATCCTACGTTAGATTCAAAAGATTGGGTAAATGTATGGGGAAAATTGGACGAGCAATTTGGGGAGTTACATCAAAAAGGATCTGCTCTTGGAGATTCAAGATGGATTTTTGCTGACGACATTAGAATTAATTTAATTGACCAAAGAATTAAGGAGACTGGTTATACCACAGAGAAGGCAATTTCATTAATTGGTAATGCTGTTGTAAATATGATTAAATTTTCCCAAACTGTAATTATTGAGTATTTTTATCGATTACCGAATGGAATAGTAAATCGTGGAAGAAAACCAAATATTAGAAATGACTAATACCTATTGACACGGCTGTCGAATGCTGGTGGCACAACAGTATAGTGTGGAAGTCGAAAAATGGTAATTTATAGGAGAAAATTAGGATACTCAGATATAGTTTTTGCTTGTTCAAAGACTATATATTTTTGTCGGTAGCTTCCAACCGGGAATAATGCGGGAAGAGCGAATTAGAACTTCCCGGCATATTCAAAAGATAAACACTGATCTGTTTATATCCCAGTCTGACGTCCGTAATCATAAGGTTACTGTCATACTGAGCAGTCCCGGCTTCCGGGGCTGTCGAAGTATCTTCTGTGTCCGGGTAAGAAAGTCAGTTCGCCATGGTAAAGTACTCTCCCGACGAGTCGGAATCGAAATGACGACAGCGGCTGTCCGGCGAACAATTATTTCCCGCTGTATCAGCTACGCCAATTAAAAGACAGGGGCGGAGTACATCCGCCCCTGTCAGGGGTCGATCGCTGACCGCAGGCTTACCGGCTAATCTTCAGTATTGTCTGATGCGGCTTCGGATTTGCCGCTGTTTTTGCGACGCCGGGTCTTGAAGTAGCGGCTGACATAACCGCGCAGGCGGCTCTCGTCGCGCCAGAATACGTACTGGCCGCACTGGCGGATTTCATCCAGGGCCTGTTTCAGGTAGGTATAGGCCTTATCGCGGATCACCCGCTCGGCGTTCAGATCGCTGCGCACGGCCGTGGCTTCGGATAACAGGCTCGCCATTTCATCGGCGGTGGCCGCCGCCGTATCCAGGGTCGTCAGATCGAACCCGATCGCCGTCAGCGGATCGGGATTGGCCTTGCCCAGCAGGGACAGATCGTTCAAATCCTGGATCATATCGGGATGACCGGTGCCATCGGCGATGGCCGACACCCGCGCGGCCAGCAGTTCATCGTTGCGGTAGGCGTAATGGAATGTGTGCAGCAGT
>JBDRBK010000121.1:0-18159 GCA_043822705.1 Fidelibacterota bacterium | reverse complement strand
GATCCGAAATACCGGTCTGTCCGAGCCCGTCCATGGCTGCAACAGCTTAAGGACAGCTCAAATGCGATCGGATAAAATCAAACAGGGATTCGAACATGCCCCGCACCGCAGCCTGCTGCGGGCCACCGGTGCCATCCGCAGTGAGGATGACTTTGCCAAGCCGTTCATTGGTGTGGCCAATTCCTATACCGACCTGATTCCCGGCCACGTTCACCTGCAGGAGTTCGGCCGTCTGGCCAAAGATGCCATTCGTACCGCCGGCGCCGTACCCTTCGAATTCAATACAATCGGTGTCGATGACGGTATCGCCATGGGGCATATCGGCATGCGTTACTCGCTGGCCAGCCGGGAATTGATTGCCGACAGTGTCGAAACCGTGGCTCAGGCGCACCAGCTCGATGGACTGCTGTGCCTCACCAATTGCGATAAGATCGTCCCCGGCATGCTGATGGCGGCGGTGCGGCTGAATATTCCCGCCATATTTGTTTCCGGCGGACCGATGCGGGCCGGCCGGCTGGCGAGTGGTGAAAAAGTGGACCTGATCTCAGTGTTTGAAGGCGTGGGAAGCCGGCAATCCGGTACGATCGATGCGACGGCCCTGCTGGACCTGGAAAAATCCGCCTGCCCGACTTGCGGTTCCTGTGCCGGCATGTTTACCGCCAATTCCATGAATTGTCTGCTTGAAGCATTGGGAATGGCGCTGCCCGGCAACGGCACGATCCTGGCGGTGGATGCTCGCCGCGAGGAGCTGGTCCGGGAAGCGGGCCGGAGGATCATCGATCTGGTAGCAAAAGATCTGAAACCGTTGGATATCATCAACCGGGACGCGATCCGCAATGCTTTTGTACTTGATCTGGCCCTGGGCGGCAGCACCAATACCATCCTGCACACCCTGGCTATCACCCGGGAGGCGGGCATCGAATTCAATCTGCGGGAGCTGAACGAACTGGCCCGGCGCACGCCCTATCTCTGCCAGGTCAGTCCCGCCAGCCGAACGGTGCACATGGAAGATGTGGACCGGGCCGGCGGCATTTCCGCCCTCCTGCGGGAGTTGTCCAAACGGCCGGGCCTGCTGGCATTAGACCGGCCCACCGTGACCGGCCAGTCCCTGGGCGAAAACATCGCGACGGCCCGGATTACCGATACCCCGTGATCCGGTCCCTGGACAAGCCCTATTCCGCCACCGGCGGACTGGCGGTGTTGTTCGGCAACCTGGCGCCGGACGGGGCGGTAGTGAAGACCGGCGCTGTTGCTGAGAAAATGCTGGTGCACAGCGGTCCGGCCCGCATCTATGAATCTCAGGACGCCGCTCAGACCGGAATTCTGGCCGGTGAAGTCCGGCCGGGTGAGGTGGTCGTAATCCGTTACGAAGGTCCGCAGGGCGGTCCCGGTATGCCGGAAATGCTGGCGCCCACCAGCGCCCTGATGGGAATGGGGCTGGGGGAATCGGTGGCGCTGATCACCGACGGTCGCTTTTCCGGCGGCACCCGCGGTGCCTGTGTCGGTCACGTTTCGCCGGAAGCGTCCCGGCGGGGACCGATCGCCGCCCTGCGTGATGGCGACCGGATTACGATCGACATTCCCGGTCAGACGCTGTCCGTCAACCTCAGTGACAATGAAATCGAAGCGCGGCTGGCTCGGCTGCCGGAGTTCCGGCCGCGGATCAGCGGCGGTTACCTGGGACGCTACGCCCGCCTGGTAACATCCGCCAACACGGGGGCGGTATTGCAATAATGAAGGAAGCCAATATGAAATCCCAACCAAAATTACTGACCGGCGCCGAGATCATCTGGGAATGTCTCAAACAGGAAGGCGTGGAGGTGGTGTTCGGCTATCCCGGCGGGGCGATTCTGCCGACCTACGACGCGCTGAATAAATACCGCGACAGCATCCACCACGTACTGGTCCGCCACGAGCAGGGCGCCACCCACATGGCCGATGGCTATGCCCGCGCCAGCGGGAAGGTCGGTGTCGCCATCGGTACTTCCGGTCCAGGCGCCACCAATATGATCACCGGGATGGCCACCGCCATGCTGGATTCGTCGCCGATCGTCTGCATCACCGGCCAGGTGGCTACCAGCGTGATCGGCAGCGATGCCTTCCAGGAAGTGGACATTACCGGAGCTACGATCCCGGTTACCAAGCACAGTTATCTGGTGATGCAGGTCGAGGAACTGGCGGCGACGATCCGTGAGGCGTTCTACATCGCCCGCAGCGGCCGGCCGGGACCGGTGCTGGTCGACATCCCCAAGGATGTGCAGAACGCCGCCTGCGAATTCGTCTATCCCACAGAACCGCCCGACCTGCCCGGCTATCAATTACCGCGGCAGGTCAGCGACGGCCAGTTGGATGAGTTTGCGCGCCTGGTCAATGCGGCGGAACGGCCGCTACTGTTGGTGGGCCACGGCGTGATTCTTTCCGACGCTTGTCCCGAAGTGCGGGAACTGATGGAAAAAGCCGCGATTCCGGTGGCCACCACTTTGTTGGGGATCGGAGCCGTGCCGGACAGTCACCCACTGACCCTGGGCATGATGGGCATGCACGGCGAGGCCTGTGTCAATCTGGCGATTCAGAATGCCGACTTGTTGATCGCCTGCGGTATGCGCTTTGACGACCGCGTCACCGGCAACTTGAAAAATTATTCGCCCAACTCGAAAAAAATTCACATCGATATCGATGCATCGGAAATCAACAAGAATGTGCTGGTCAACCTGCCGCTGGTGGGCGACCTGGCGGAAGTTCTACGGAGCGTCCTGCCCCGAATCGACCGGCGCCGGCACCAGGACTGGCTGGCTACGATCGGGCAATGGCAGGCCGGGACCCGCGCCCGGGACGTAGTCCGCAATGGTTATACCGAAATGCTGGGGGCGCGGGCGATCCATAAAATCTGGGAAGGTACCGCCGGTAACGCCCTGATCGTTTCCGATGTGGGCCAGCATCAGATGCTGGAAGCGCAATATTACCGGCACGAGCAGCCCCGGACCCTGCTGACTTCCGGCGGGCTGGGTACGATGGGTTTCAGCCTGCCGGCGGCGATCGGCGCCAGCTTCCATGAACGGGAGCGGGAAATCTGGGTCATTGCCGGTGACGGCGGCATCCAGATGACGATCACCGAGCTGGCCACGGCCGTCCAGGAACGAGCCAATATCAATATTGTCATTATGAACAACGGCTACCTGGGAATGGTGCGGCAGTGGCAGCAGATGTTCTACAACGCCCGCTATGCCGAGACGCCGATCGCCAGTCCCGACTATGTGAAACTGGCGGAGGCCTATGGGCTGCCGGGCTACCGCGTCGACAAGCTGGATCAGATCATTCCCACAATGGAAAAGGCGCGGCGCACCCCGGGACCGGTCCTGATCGAATTGATCGTCGAGCAGCACGACATGGTCTACCCGATGGTACCTGCCGGGGCCGACCTGCACCAGATGATTCTCCGACCGACTATGCAACTAACAGCCATCAGTGAAACGCAACCGAAAGTACAGGTGCCATGAAACAAACCCTGATCGCCCTGGCCGAAGATAAGCCGGGGGTGTTGAACCGGATCGCCAGCCTCTTCCGCCGCCGGAATTACAATATTGTCAGCATCGTGGCCGGCCACAGCGAAAAACCCGGCATCAGCCGGATGACGATCGTGGCCGACGAAAACGATCCCCACAAACGCGGCAATATTTATTTCAGTCTGCTGAAACTGGTGAATGTGGTGGCGGTGAAGGATGTGTCATCCCTGCCCTGCGTGATCCGGGAATGTATTATGGTCAAAATTTCGGCCGGACCGGACCGCCTGAACGATCTGAGCAATGTCATCAAACCATTTGGCGCCCGGATCGTGGACATGGGCAACACCACGGCGATTGTGGAAGCCATGGAAGACGAAGATACGATCCGGGCGCTGATCGGGGCGCTGCAACCGTTTGGTATCCTGGAAATGTCGCGGACCGGGAAAATCGCCATGCGTCGCGGGAAAAACGGAAAATTGAATGCCAACGATCAGGCCGATGATCTGTCATGGTCGCCGGAAAACCTGAGCGCTTACCACCGAACACAGGAGTGAATTATGGTCAATGCCTATTATGAGCAGGATGCGGATCTGAATTATCTGCGGGAAAAAAAATTAGCCGTCCTCGGTTACGGCAGTCAGGGGCACGCTCACGCCCTCAATCTGCACGACAGCGGGCTGGAAGTCTGCGTTGGTTTGAAGCCGGACAGTCTGTCACGGGCCCGCGCCCAGGCTGCCGGACTGCCGGTCAAAACGGTTGCGGAGGCCACCGCCTGGGGCGACGTGGTGATGGTTTTGCTGCCGGACCAGCACCAGCAACAGGTTTACCAGGACGAGATCGCACCCAATTTGCAGCCCGGCAATTCCCTGGCATTCGGCCACGGATTCAATATCCATTATGGCCAGATCGTACCGCCGGTGGGTGTGGACGTCTGGATGGTGGCGCCCAAGAGTCCCGGCCACCTGGTGCGCCGGACCTACCAGAGCGGCCAGGGCGTGCCGTGTTTGATTGCCGTTCACCAGGATGCCACCGGGCAGGCCAAAAACCTGGCGCTGGCCTGGGCGCGAGGGATCGGCTGCGCCCGCGCCGGCGCCCTCGAAACCAATTTCAAAGATGAAACCGAGACCGACCTGTTCGGCGAGCAGGCCGTACTCTGCGGCGGTTCAGCCGAGCTGGTCAAGGCCGGATTCACCACCCTGGTGGAGGCGGGTTATCCGCCGGAACTGGCCTACTTCGAGTGCATGCACGAACTGAAACTGATCGTCGATCTGTATTACGAAGGCGGATTGACGCGGATGAATTATTCTGTCAGCGACACCGCTGAATACGGTGGCATGAGCCGCGGCAGCCGGATCATCACCGACGAAAGCCGGACCGCCATGAAAAAGATTTTGCAAGCGGTACAGGATGGCAGTTTCGCCCGCGAATGGATTGCTGAAAACCGCAACGGTCAGCCCAATCTGGAACGCCTCCGCCGGGAAAATCGCGAGCACCCGATCGAACGGGTCGGCGCCCGCCTGCGCTCCCTGATGTCCTGGCTCAAACCGCAGGAGGATTAGAACGGTGCGGACAGTTAAACTGGCGATTTTGCCCGGTGACGGGATCGGTCCGGAAGTCATGAATGTCGCCCTGAAAGTTCTGACGGCGGTTGGTGATTTGAACGGCATTCGTTTCGCCACTACGACCGCCCTGGTGGGCGGCTGTTCGATTGAGCAATTCGGCGTTCCTTTGACCGACGCCGCGCTGCAAATCTGTCAGGAGTCGGATGCGGTTCTGCTGGGCGCCGTCGGCGGACCGCAGTGGGATGACCTGCCGCAGCAGCAGAAACCGGAAGCGGGACTGTTGAAACTGCGATCCGCCCTGGGACTGTTCTCCAATCTGCGGCCGGCCCGCATCTACCCGGCCCTGGCGCAGGCCTCATCGCTAAAAAAAGAAGTGCTGACAGGCGTCGACATTCTGGTCGTTCGTGAACTTACCGGCGGTATCTATTTCGGCCAGCCCCGCGGTCTGGATACCGAGCGCGGCTGGAATACCCTGGTCTACACCCGGCTCGAGGTCGAGCGGATCGCCCGTGTGGCCTGCGAACTGGCCGGCAAACGGCGCGGTCGGGTCACCTCGGTGCACAAGGCCAACGTGCTGGAAAGCTCCCAGTTCTGGCGTTCGATCGTCCGTGAAGTGGCCCGCGATTACCCGCAGGTGGAGCTGACCGACATGTACGTGGACAACGCCGCCATGCAACTGGTGCGGGACCCGCGCCAGTTCGATGTGATCGTGACTCAGAACATGTTCGGTGACATTCTCAGCGATATCGCCGCCATGATCACCGGCAGTCTGGGTATGCTGCCGTCGGCCAGTCTGGGCACGAAGTACGCCTTGTACGAACCGGTCCACGGTTCGGCGCCGGAGATTGCCGGAAAGAACCAGGCCAATCCGCTGGCGATGATCGGGTCGCTGGTCATGCTGCTGGACTATTCCCTGCACCTGAAGCAGGCGGCGGACCAGCTGCAGTCGGCCATCGAGGCCGTACTGGATGCCGGTTACCGCACCGCCGATATTGCCGGCGGTACTTCGACGGTGGTTTCCACCTCGCGGATGGGCGACCATCTTATCGATCAATTACAGGCCGTACGTGCACCGGCCCCGACCGACTGAAATGGAAGTGACGATGAAAAACAGGATAATTATTTTCGATACGACCCTGCGCGACGGAGAACAGACGCCCGGTGCCTCCCTGAATGTGAATGAAAAAGTGGAAATCGCCCGGCAACTGGCGCGACTACAGGTGGATGTGATCGAGGCCGGTTTCCCGGTGTCGTCGCAGGTCCAGTTCGATGCGGTGCAACGGGTGGCCGGAGCGGTGGACACGGTGGTGGCCGGTCTGGCGCGGGCGGTGGAAGGCGACATCAAAGCTGCTGCCGCTGCCCTGAGCGGCGCCCGGCACCCGCGGATTCACACTTTCGCCGGCACCTCCGACATTCATATTTTGGGCAAGTTCGGCGCTGATCGTTATGGCCGGTCGTTGACGGAAAAACGGGCCGTGATTCTGAAAATGGCAGTGGATGCCGTCGAACTGGCGCTGACCTATACCGCCGATGTGGAATTTTCCCCCGAGGATGCCGGCCGGACCGACATCGCTTATCTGGCGGAAGTGGTCGAGGCAGTGATTGCCGCCGGCGCCACCACGGTCAACATTCCCGATACTACCGGCTACACCATGCCGGCTGAATTCGGCGAAAAAATCGCTGCCCTGAAACAGCGCGTGCCCAATATCGACCGGGCCGTGATCAGCGTTCACTGTCACAACGATCTGGGGCTGGCGGTCGCTAATTCGCTGGCGGCGGTGGCCAATGGTGCGCGCCAGGTCGAGTGTACGATCAACGGCATCGGCGAACGGGCCGGCAACGCCTCGCTGGAAGAAATCGCCATGGCGCTGCGGGTGCGCAAGGATTTCTGGAACCTCGACACCGGGATTCGGGCCGAAGAAATTTACAACACCAGCCGGATGGTCTCCACTTTCACCGGGATCGTCGTCCAGCCCAACAAGGCCATCGTTGGTGATAACGCCTTCGCCCATGAGTCGGGGATTCACCAGGACGGCGTTCTCAAAGACCAGCGCACCTATGAAATTATGGCCCCGGCGACGGTGGGTGTCAGCCGGACCAGGATCGTGCTGGGGCGCCATTCCGGGCGGCACGGACTGAAAGCGCGGCTGGCCGATCTCGGCTACAAGCTGACCAAAGATGAATTGACCCTCGTTTATGAAAAATTCCTGCTGCTGGCGGACAAGAAGAAAGAGGTTTATGATGACGATCTGCGGGTGATGATCGGCGATGCCCTGTATCGCAAGGATTATCGCTATACCCTGGATTACCTCCATGTCATCATGGGCACCACCACGATTCCCACCGCCACTATCCGCATCCGCGACGGCGCCGGCATGACCGAGGAATCCGCCACCGGCGATGGTCCGGTGAACGCCTGTTTCAATGCCATCGACCGGGCGTTGCAATCCCAGTTCCATATTGAAAGTTACCAGGTGCGCTCGGTTACGATGGGCCGGGCGGCCCAGGGCGAAGCCACCGTGCGAATCCGTAACGGCCAGCGGTCATTTACCGGTCGTGGCGTTTCCACCGATGTGGTGGAGGCCAGCGCCAAGGCCTACCTGCAGGCGATCAACGAGCATCTGCTGCAGCACGACCTGCCGGTTGCCGACGATAATAACCAGACCCCCTGAACCGATGAGTAAGAAAACATTATATGATAAAATCCGTGACGCCCACCTGGTGCGCCCTGAAGCCGGCGGGGCCGACCTGCTGTACATCGACCGCCACTACCTGCACGAGGTAACCTCGCCCCAGGCCTTCGAAGGTCTGCGGCTGGCCGGCCGGTCACCACGCCATCCCGGGGCCAATCTGGCCATGGCCGATCACAATATTCCCACCGAAAACCGAGTTCAGGGGATCACCGACCCGGTCTCGACCCTGCAGGTGGCGACACTCGAGCGGAATTGTGCCGAATTTGGGATTCCTTACCTGCCGATGGACGATCGCCGGCAGGGCATCGTGCACGTGGTCGGACCGGAAATCGGTGGCACCCTGCCGGGCATGACGGTGGTTTGCGGCGACTCCCACACCGCCACCCACGGTGCCCTGGGGGCGCTGGCATTCGGCATCGGCACTTCGGAAGTGGAGCACGTGCTGGCTACCCAGTGCCTGGTGCAGCCGCGGGCGAAAAATTTACTGATCAGGGTGGATGGACGGTTGTCCTCCGGCGTCGGCGCCAAGGATTTGATTCTGGCAATCATCGGCCGGATCGGCACCGCCGGCGGTACCGGTTATACGATCGAATTTGCAGGAACCGCTATCGTAGCACTATCGGTCGAGGAGCGGATGACGGTTTGCAACATGGCGATCGAAGCCGGCGCCCGCGCCGGATTAATCGCCGTGGACGACAAGACCATCGATTATCTGCGCGACCGGCCGCTGGCGCCGCAGGGCGCCGAGTGGGAGCGGGCGGTGAAGGCCTGGCGGGAATTACACAGCGACCCCGGGGCCGAATTCGATCGCGTTGTCATCATTGCTGCGGCCTCCGTGGCGCCGCAGGTAACCTGGGGTACTTCGCCGGAAATGGTAGCGGCCGTGGATGGGACCATCCCCGACGACGACCTTTCCGCCGGGCAACGCCGCGCCCTGGAATACATGGGGCTGGCGCCGGGGACCGCGATCCGTGATATCCAATTGGACAAGATATTTATCGGTTCGTGCACTAACGCGCGGATCGAGGACCTGCGCTCCGCGGCCGCCGTGGTGCACGGCCGCCGGGTGGCTGCTTCGATCAAGCTGGCACTGGTGGTGCCGGGATCGGGCAGTATCAAAAGTCAGGCTGAGCGTGAGGGACTCGACCGGATATTTAGGGAGGCCGGTTTTCAGTGGCGGGAACCCGGCTGTTCGATGTGCCTGGCGATGAATGCCGATCGGCTGGAACCGGGTGAACGCTGCGCGTCGACGTCCAACCGCAATTTCGAAGGCCGGCAGGGCGCCGGTGGCCGTACCCATCTGGTCAGTTCCGCCATGGCCGCCGCCGCCGCGCTTCATGGTCATTTTGTCGATGTGCGGCATTTGCCGTCAGGAGATTCCAATGGATAAATACACCCGTGTATCGGGCACGGTAGCCCCGTTGGATCGTTCCAACGTAGACACCGATGCCATCATACCCAAACAATTTCTGAAATCGATCCAACGTACCGGTTTTGGGCCCTACCTGTTCGATGAATGGCGCTACCGCGACCACGGCGAACCGGGAATGGATTGCAGCCGTCGCCCGCTGAATCAGGATTTTATCCTGAACCGCGAACCCTATCGTAATGCGACGATCCTGTTGACCCGCGCCAATTTCGGCTGCGGTTCCAGTCGCGAGCATGCGCCCTGGGCGCTGCTGGATTATGGTCTCCGGACGATCATCGCGGCCAGTTTTGCCGATATTTTTTACAACAACTGTTTCAAGAACGGTATCCTGCCGATCGTGCTTGACCCGGCGACGATCGAGCAGCTATTCGCGGCGGTGGCGCGCAATCCCGGTTACCGTATGACAGTCGACCTGGAACAGCAGCAGATCAGCACCTGCGACCATACAACGATTTCGTTCGACATCGATCCCTACCGCAAGAGCAACCTGCTGAACGGTCTGGATGAAATCGGCCAGACTCTGCGCCATGCGGCTGAGATCGGGGAATTCGAAGACCGGCACCGGGCGGCGAACAGTTGGCTTTTTAAACCGGTGGTGCTGGAATGACCGAATTCACCGCAATCGAATTGTTCGATACCACCCTGCGTGACGGCACCCAGGGTGAAGGGATCAGCCTGTCGCTCGAGGATAAATTACGCATCACCCGCCAGTTGGATGAATTCGGGATCGATATCGTCGAAGGCGGCTGGCCCGGCAGTAATCCCCGTGATGAGGCCTATTTCCGGAAAATCCGCCGGCAGACGCTGGACCGGGTGCAAATCTGTGCCTTCGGTGCCACGGCGCGCTATCCCCATGCCGTTGCTGACGACCCCAACCTCACAGCCCTGCTGCAGGCGGAGACGCCCTTGGTGTCGATTTTCGGCAAGACCTGGAAATTGCATTCGATGCTGGGACTGGGCCTGGATGAAGACGCCAACGCCGACCTGATTTTTCAATCGGTCCGTCACTTGAACGAGCACGGTCGGCAAGTGATTTTTGACGCCGAACATTTTTTTGATGGATACCGTGACGACCCGGACTTCGCCCTGGCAATGCTGGAGGCGGCCGTGGCCGGCGGCGCGCAGCGGATCGTCCTCTGCGATACCAACGGCGGCAGCCTGCCGGATGAAATCGGTGCGGTTGTGCGACTGGTCGGCGATACGCTGACGGTTCCATTGGGAATTCACACGCACGACGACTGTAACCTGGCAGTGGCCAATTCGCTGGCGGCGGTGAAGGCCGGCGCGAGCCAGGTACAGGGTACCATCAACGGTGTGGGCGAACGCTGCGGCAACGCCAATCTGTGCAGTGTCATTCCCAATCTGGTCCTGAAAATGGGTCGCGCCACGGTCCGTGAGATCGACCTGACCAAATTGACCGGCCTGTCACGGTCGATGGCCGAGACTATGAATCTGCGACCCGACAACCGGGCGGCTTTCGTCGGTCAGTCGGCCTTCGCCCACAAGGGCGGCATTCATGTCAGCGCCGTCATGAAGGACAGTTCGTTGTACGAGCATATCCGGCCGGAACTGGTGGGGGCGCGCCAGCGGGTGCTGATATCGGACCTGTCCGGCCAGAGCAACGTGCGCTACAAGGCCCGCGAACTGGGGATATCGCTCAACGGCGATCAGAGCCTGATCCGACGGGTGGTGGACCAGGTCAAGGCGCTCGAGCATGAAGGATTTCAGTTCGACGGGGCCGATGCCTCCTTCGAGCTGATCTTGCGCAAGCAGATGGGCGAATTCGCACCCTTTTTCGATGTGCTGGATTCCCGGATTCATGTGAGTTACAGCGAGGATGGCCACCGCATGGCGGATGCCACGCTGAAGGTGCGGGTCGATGGTGAAATCGAGCACACCGCCGCCGACGGGGTGGGACCGGTAAACGCCCTCAATAACGCCCTGCGGAAAGCGCTGCTGCGCTTTTACCCGGAGATCGAGGAAGTCAAGCTGATCGACTACAAGGTCAGAGTATTGAATGAGAAGAACGGCACCGAATCGAAAGTACGGGTGCTGATCGAGAGCGGTGACGGAACCGGTATCTGGTCCACGGTCGGCGTTTCCCAAAATATTATTGAAGCCAGCTGGCAGGCACTGCGCGACAGCCTGAATTACAAACTGTTCCGCAGCCGCCGGAAAAACGAATTTGAATACGAATTACCAACCAAGGCAGACAAGGATAAACAGTAATGAGCGGAGAAGCGAAATATATCTGGATGAACGGCGGCTTAAAGCCCTATGCCGAAGGGACGACCCATGTCATGTCCCATGGACTCCACTACGGCAGCGGGTTTTTCGAGGGCATAAAATGTTATCTGACGGAGTCGGGACCGGCCATTTTCCGGCTGCGCGACCATATGAAACGGCTGGTCACTTCGGCCGCCATCTACCGGATGAAAGTACCCTACAGCGTCGATGAACTGGTCCAGGCTACCCTGGAACTGGTCCGGGCCAACGGATTACAGGAATGCTATATTCGGCCGATTGCCTTTTATGGTTACGACACGCTCGGGGTACACCCCAGAAAATGTCCGGTAACGGTGGCGATCGCCACCTTCAACTGGGGCACCTACCTGGGAGAGGGCGCCCTGGAACGGGGTGTCCGGATCACGATTTCACCCTGGCGCAAGTTTCATTCCTGTTCGCTGCCGACGGTGGCCAAAGCCGCCGGCCAGTACCTCAATTCGATCCTGGCGGCCCAGGACGCCCACGACAAGGGTTATGATGAAGGTCTGCTGCTGAACCAGGAAGGCAACATTGCCGAAGGCGCCGGACAGAACATATTTCTGGTCAAGGACGGCATGGTCTACACCAACGGCGAACCGTCCAGCATCCTGATGGGACTGACCAGGGAAACGGTACTGACCCTGATCGAAGATCAGAAAATCCCGGTCCATGTCGGCAAATTGACGATCGGCCGATTGTTCTCGGCCGATGAAGCCTTTTTTACCGGCACCGCTTCGGAGGTGACGCCGATCCGCGAGGTGGACGAGCGGCAGATTGGTGACGGCCGGCGGGGACCGATCACCGAGAAAATCCAGTCGCTGTATTTTGACGTGATTCGCGGCCGGCTGCCGGAATACCGGCGCTGGCTGACCTATCTTGGATCGGAGGCCTGATATGAAAGTAATGAAATTCGGCGGTACTTCGATTGCGGCGGCAGAACGAATCGAGCATGCCCTGGACCTGGTCGAAACGGCGCTGGCGACCGACCGCGTCACCGTGGTGGCCTCGGCTTTCGGTGGCGTCACTGATCAGCTAATAGAATTGATGGAACTGGCGTTGGCTGGTAATGATTATGCCACCGGTCTGGCCGAGCTGCAGCGGCGGCATCGCAAAATGGTTTATCGGCTGGTCAACCGGGCGGATGAAGCTGCGGTATTCGGTCAAATCCAGATAGCCATCACCGATTTCCGCGATTTGCTGGAAAAGATCCGGCAAAACTCCGAATTATCGGATCAGGACCGCGACCGGGGAATGAGCTGCGGTGAATATCTGTCTACGCTGATTGTCGCCGCCGCCCTGCGCAGCCGCGGCCTCGAGGCCGAGCAACTGGACGCTCGCCAGGTCGTCCTGACCGACGATCATTTCGGGCAAGCTTTTGTGCATTACCAGAAATCATATGATCGCATCCGCACCTATCTCAGAGGCCGGACCTGGTTGCAGGTGGTGACTGGTTTTATTGGTGCCACCGAGGACGGCCGGACCACCACCCTGGGGCGCAGCGGTTCCGATTATACTGCGGCCATTTTCGGCGCCGCCTTGAATGCCGGTGTGATCGAAATCTGGACCGATGTGGATGGCATCATGTCCGCCGATCCGCGGGTGATCAAGGGTGCCGGCACGATTCCGCACCTGACCTATGAAGAAGCGATGGAACTGGCCCACGCTGGCGCCCGCGTGATTTTTCCGCCGACCACGATACCGGCGCTGTACAAGGGAATTCCGATCCACATTCGCAATACCCTCAATTCCGGTCACCCGGGAACGCTGATCACCCGCAGCCGCAAATTGAACGGTGAAGTGGCGGTAGGGATTTCATCCCTGTCGGACATTACCCTGATCCGGTTGCAGGGGGCCGGCATGGTTGGTCGCTATGGTGTGATCGGCCGGACCTTCGCGGCGCTGGCACAGGAAAAGATCAATATCATCCTGGTGTCTCAGGTTTTCAGCGAGCACTCGATCTGTTTCGCCATCGATCCGTGCGAAACGCCCCAGGCCGTGGCTGCCCTGGAACAGGAATTCAGTTTTGAGATGGAGAACCGCTATATCGATGAAATCAAGGTGGAGGAACATCTGTCGTTGATGGCACTGGTGGGCGAAGGGATGCGCCAGTGTCCCGGTATCGCCGGTCGGGTTTTCAATACACTGGGCCGGAAAAATATCAATGTGATTGCGATTGCCCAGGGTTCTTCGGAACGCAATATTTCCTTCATCATTAACGATTTTAACCAGAAAAAGGCATTGCTGGCGCTGCACGCGGAATTTTTCGTTTACGCCGACCAACAAGCCGGGACGGTGCTGAACTTACCGCAGAATGCCGGGGGGATTTCATGAAAAAACACCGGATACCGGTCAGTGTCCTGGGCGCCACTGGCATGGTGGGCCAGAATTATCTGCGGCTGCTGGCCGACCACCCCTGGTTCGAAGTCGTCGATGTGGCCGCCTCGGATCGCAGCGCCGGACGGAATTATGCCGATGTGGTGGCGGGCGCTTGGTACCCGCCGACTGCCATTCCGGAGCGGATCGCCGGTTTGACGGTCCGTGATGTACGGGACTTTGCTGCCATCCCAGCGGGGACGGCGGCAATTTTTTCGGCGGCGGAATTGCCGGACAAGGCGTCCACCGCCGAACTGGAATTTGAGTACGCCCGCGCCGGGTACCCCCTGATTAGCAACAGTTCCGCCAACCGCTGGACACCTGACGTGCCGATGCTGATTCCCGAAATTAATCCCGGCCACAGCGCCGTGATTCCGCTGCAGCAGGCCCGCCGCCACCTGCCGGCGACCGGTTTCGTGGCGGTCAAACCCAATTGTTCGATCCAGTCCTATCTGGTTACACTGACCGCCTTAGAACTGGCCGGTTACCCGGTGGAACGGGTTCAGGTTACGACCCTGCAGGCCCTCTCGGGCGCCGGCCAGCGTGGCCTGAACGACCAGGCGCTACGGGAAAATGTGGTGCCGTACATTCCCGGCGAGGAGGAAAAAACCGAGCGTGAACCATTGAAAATTTTGGGCCGGGTCGGGGAAAACGGTATCGTCGTTGCCGGCGGACCGCTGATCGACGCCACCTGTACTCGGGTTTCGGTAGTGGATGGCCACCTGGCCGTAGTCCGGGTCGGTTTCCGGGATAAAATTCCCAGCCGCGAAACAGTAATCCGCGTCTGGCGGGAATTCCGCGGCGAACCACAGCGGTTGAAGCTGCCACTGGCGCCGCCGGAACTTATCATTTACCGCGACGAAGACGACCGGCCCCAACCGCGTCTGGACCGCGACACGGGGCGGGGCATGGCCGTCACCGCCGGGCGACTGCAGCCGGACAAGTTTTTTGACCTGAAATACGTGGCCCTTTCACACAATACTGTGCGGGGGGCTGCCGGTGGCGCCATCCTGGCGGCCGAGCTGCTGGTGGCGCAAGGATTCATCGGTGGCCGCTGATTCGATCCGGATTCGCGCCACCGCTTCCGTGGCGAATGTTTCCTGCGGTTTCGATTGTCTTGGGTATGCCATTCCGGTGCCCGGCGATACGATCACGATCCGGCGCCGGCTACGGCCGGGCCTGACTATCAGCGTGTCGGGAACCAATGCCGCCCGGATACCGCTGCAGCCGGAAAAGAATACGGCCGGGAAGGCGATCCTGTCGCTGTTGGAAGAATTGGGCAGCGCGGCCGGATTCCAGGTGGATATCGCAAAAGGCATCCCGGCGGGCAGCGGTCTCGGCTCCAGTGCCGCCAGCGCCGCCGCCGCCGTTACCGGCGTCAATCTGCTGCTGGGCAGTCCCCTGTCTGCCAATAGTTTGATCGTGCATGGCATGGCCGGCGAGGCCGTGGCGTCCCAGGCCTTGCACGCCGACAATGTGGCTCCGGCCTTGTTGGGTGGCATCATCCTGATCCGCAGTTACGATCCCCTGGACATCCTCCAACTACCGGTACCGGAGTGGTTGTACAGCACGGTGGTGCTGCCGGAACTGACGATCAACACCGGGTCGGCCCGCAGTATCCTGCCGGACCGGGTCCCGCTGCGGCAGGCCGTGACCCAGGCCGGTAACCTGGCCGGATTCACGCTGGGCCTGGTCAACGGCGATTTCGATTTGTTAGGGCGCTCGATGGTGGATTTGCTGGCCGAGCCATATCGCCAGGCACTGATTCCCGGTTTTGCAGCGGTGCGCCGGGCCGCCCTGGATAATGGCGCCATCGGCTGCGGCATCTCCGGTTCCGGGCCGGCCCTGTTCGCCCTGTCCGGTTCGGCGACCGTAGCCGAAATTGTGGGCCGGAAGATGCGGGCGGAATTCCGGAATGCCGGTCTCGCCAGCATCTGCTACAGTTCACCGATCAGCAGCCGGCCGCCGGCAATCCTCGACTGAGCATGCGTTACTACAGCACCAATGGACGGGCGCCCGTGGTTAAATTCCGGGAAGCGCTGTTCCGGGGACTGGCGCCGGACGGTGGATTGTACCTGCCGGAGTCGATCCCGGTATTTGATAGCTCGTTTTTTACGGCCGATCGCAGCTACCCGGAACTGGCGGCGGCGCTGATCCGGCCGTTCGTGGAAGAAGAAATTCCCCCGGCCGTGCTGACCGAAATCGCGGCCGCGGCCTTCACATTCCCGGTACCGTTAGTGGACCTGGAACCAGGTACCAGTATCCTGGAATTATTCCACGGGCCCACCCTGGCGTTCAAGGATTTTGCTGCCCGTTTCATGGCCCGAACGATGGCCTATTTCCAGGACCGACTGGGGCGCGAACTGACCGTTCTGGTCGCCACCTCCGGCGATACCGGCAGCGCCGTGGCCGCCGGATTTTACGGTATCGCCGGTATCCGAGTGGTGATCCTGTACCCGGCGGGGCGGGTCAGTCCGTTGCAGGAGCAGCAGTTGACGGCCTGGGGCGGCAATGTCACTGCCCTGGAAATTGCTGGCAGTTTCGACGATTGCCAGAGGCTGGTGAAACAGGCGTTTCTGGATTGGGAACTATTATCGTGCAGGAACCTGACTTCGGCCAATTCGATCAATATCGGTCGGTTGCTGCCGCAGGCGGTCTATTATGCCTGGGCCTGGCGCCAGGTCCGGGAACAGGATGTAGTTTTCAGCGTCCCCAGCGGGAATTTCGGCAATCTCACCGGCGGCCTGATCGCTGTTAAAATGGGCCTGCCGACGGCAGGATTCGTGGCCGCGGTCAATGCCAATACCGTCTTTCCCGATTATTTGAGAACCGGAGATTATCGACCGCGACCGGCGCGGTCGACCATATCCAACGCCATGGATGTGGGCGATCCCAGCAATTTCCAGCGGATCAGAGCATTATTCGGCGACGATCCGGGTACCCTGCGCCGGGAGGTCAGCAGCTTCGGCTTTTCCGACCGGCAGACGCTGATGGCGATCCGCGATGTATACGAGCGGACCGGCTATATCCTCGATCCCCACACGGCGGTGGGCTATCTGGGTTGGCAGCGCTTTCGGCGTGGCGACACCGGGAATCGCCACGGTATCGTACTGGCGACCGCGCACCCGGCCAAATTCCGGGATTGTTATCCCGAAAAAATTCGTGAGGTTATTGCTGAGCCGCAACGATTGACCGAATTCCGGCGAAAATCTCGTCAGGTACAGACGCTGCCGACCGATTATTCCGCTTTCAAAGAATTCCTGCTGGACTGAGATTTTTCCATCGACGGGACTAAAGTCCATCCGGCGACTGCCGATAATCATGGTAGTTCAAGTCCATGATTATTGCAGGAGTCTGGTATGGTCTGGAAATATGCGCTGGTGCTTTTCATGCTGGCCGGGAACCTGATATTCGCCGGCGCCCCGCGGGTAACGGGACAACCGTGGCCGACAATACCGGCCAGCGCCATCGAAATCACCTGTGGTACAGGTATCCGGATATCAGGGATCACTATTTATTACGTCAGTCCGGAATATTTGTACGTGGTGGATCGGGGAGAGGTGCGCAGCATCTTCATCAAATGGATCAACGAAATCCGGGTGCCGATCGAGCACCCGGAGAGCGAGTGCTCAAAACTGGTCCGTTTCAAACAGAAAATCCATGAATGGAAACCATGGTTATTTGATAAAACCTTTGTAGCGACCCACCGAGTCGGTTTTCTCACTCCGGCGGAAAAGGCGGAAATATTACGCCGCTTGTTTCCTGCTTTGGGCTAATGTGACCTTTTCTTAAAATAGCGCTACTCGTAGCGTTACTGAGTATCAACATGACCGCTGCAAATGTTGGTTATTTATAAAAAACGCGACGTTAATAGTAAAGATTGCGGCATATTTTAGCCTGTCACTGCTCGGTACCCCTTTATATCTTTACAATCACCCCATGCAACGCTACCCGAAATATCAGTTTGGTTCCACCAGAGATATTAGGAATTATCATGGGCCCAGTGACATCCGTCACCAGCCCTGGAGAGGCGTCGTAAAGGCGAGCATATTATGAGTAACTTCACCAAGAATTTTTCATCCAAACAGAGAAGACAGACAATGAATAGTAACATAAAAAACAATATAATAGCGCTGATAGTGGCGCTGTTGAGCATCAACACGCTGGTTTTTGCGCAAGCGGTGAATCAATCTGCCAACGTATCGGCGGTCGTGTTGGAGCCCTTGGCCCTGAGCGTATTTGATGCTGTCGATTTTGGCAATATCCAGGTCGGTAGCACCCCGGTGCTGAATCCCGTGACCGGGGCCGGCACCGATGTCGGTACGGTCAATTCG
>JBDRBK010000120.1:0-3597 GCA_043822705.1 Fidelibacterota bacterium | reverse complement strand
TCCGGTGATGTCCATCGTTGTAATCGTTGATCCGCTCACGGGTGAGACTGGGGCCGGAGCCCAGAATGACAAAGGATTCGCCCGCCCATACTTTGGGCACGGACCAGAGCGGAACGATCGATGGATTGTAGCGGATCATCAGAATTGCCACAGTTTGTGACGCATAATTATCGAGTCGTAGCCCATGGGCACGACATGAGGAATAACGCCGTCCTGGACGGCCTCGCGGTGTTCATAGAAATGAGCCAACAGCAATTTGAGGGCGCTGATCAGATTGAGATAATCGGGATGATCAATATCCGCCGGCTCGTCACCATAGCCGGCCACAAATGTGATAATCACGGCGTTGGTGACCGCGCGGGTGGCGGGATAGGAATAATCGTATTCCGGGGTTATGCGGCCCGGTTGACTGATTTCATCAACGCGGTATTCGGCGGAATCCCAGGTCTGGGTTACACCGTCGGTATCGACATATTGAATTGACGTTATCGACTGGAGCGGCGACCGCGGTAATTCGATCGGGCCGCCATCGCAGGGAAATTGATCCAGGTACATTTTCCAGGTCTGGGTAATCAGGGCGCGGTTGGTATCGATCTCTACCTGGGCGCGGGCCGATTTGATCCAGGCGTTAATCTGGGAATCTTCGTTACCCAGAATGGCGGTGCCGGTGCCAGCGCCGGGACCGGTGGCGACGAACTCCGTGCCGACATTATTATCGGCCGCACCGATATTCGTCCAGACAGTGGTGCCGGTGGTGTTGATCACGTAGGTTTCACCGGTGACAAAAGAACCGGCGGTTACGATGATGGAATCTACCCGCAGGTGCTGTTTGGCCTGGGCGGTTGTCAGAGGCTCCGCGGCGGGAGCCTCTGACAATTCCAGTGAGTAGCGCAGGTCGGTCACCGGCAGTCCTTATTTTTTGGACTTGGACTTTTTCGGCTTGACCGGTTTGGCCGGTTCCACGGTTTCAGAGACGGCCGGTTCCGGTTCAGGCTCAGGAATTGGTTCCGGTTCCGCGGTTTCAGGGGTGGCCGGTTCGGGTTCCGGTTTGATAGTCGCTTCGACAACGACATGTTCAGTGGTGGTTTCGATAGCGGTTATCGCCGGTGCAGGCTTTTCCTGGTATTCAGCGAACCCATGGTCAACCAAATCCCTGGCCGTTTTTTCATCGCATTCCCGTTTTTGGCCAGGTTGCCAACAGCCATCGGGACCGGCACTGATGGTTTTCATGATTATCTTTTTCATGTGATTACTCCTTTAGCCCGGGTTAGGGATAGACCAAGATTGTCAGCGGATAATTGTCTAATGATTCGTCGCTGCTTACACTTAGCAATACCGTGTCGTCAGAATTGCGGTAACAAGTAATAGGAACTACGACTTCCAATTGATTGTCCCAAAAGGCAGACGAAACGCCGAACACCTTTCCGCTTAAAAAAACGCCGGCTAAAGTACCGGTGTAAACGCCGGTAGAACTCCTAGTCCAAACCAATACCCCACCCAAACTGTTTTCTAACACCGTCGCCACCGGGGCATCAGTGCCGGTTTGAGTCAATAGGGCGCGGTAGACTTTTACGCCATCGTCAATTTGACCGCCATCCTGTACTTCTATTTCACCGCCGGATTCAACCGTAATTTTTCCGCCGTTGGCAACAACCAGTTCATCCCCACCCTGTTTCATGTAGACTTTGGTATTTTCTCCTGACATAGGATTATCCTTTCAATGAGGCGGGCGCCGGGTGACGCCCGCCTGTGGATTAAGGGTTAGTGATCAGGCCTCAGCCGGGCTGACAGCCAGGACCGAATCCAGGATGGTGCTGTCCTCGGTGATGGGCTGCTTGCGGTTGCGGTACAGGATGGCGATCAGGGTGCCAAACGCGATATTAGCCGTGGCGCTGGTACGCACTGCCTGAACATAGCGCTCCTGCGGTTTGTATATATCCACAACCAGCAACTGGTCGTTGAGGTCGTCATTCACGGCACAGGTGGCCGTGGCGGCACCTCCGGACAGGGCGGCCATGCCGGTATCGCTGTCGGCAATATTCTGTTCAGCGGTCAGGGTGGCGACACCAGTGGCAACGGAATCGGTTATTGATCCAATGAAACAGACACCATCCCAGCCGGCCATATCGATCCGGTCGGAATTGCTGTCCGTGTTGTTGGCCGCGGCGATCGGGGCACCGACTTCCATGATCTTGAAGTTTTTCAGAAAATTCATTTTTCTATTCCTTCAGTTAAAGGGTTAGTGGTTATCCGACCGTCAGGCCAGCTTGACGCGCACGAAGGCTTCGGATTTCAGCGGCGCACCGTCCACCTCAAAGCGGGCGATGAATCCAACCTGGCTGTTCAATGCGAACAGTTCCAAAAGACGTTGGATCTGAATATCCAGTGCATCCACGACACCGTAGTGATAGAAATCGCCCAGAATACCAGCGTAGAGGCCGGTGGTGAAGGTATAAGGAGCGTATTCGCTCTCATTCACCGGGAAGCCTAAAAGACGATCCGGCTCACCTTCTTTGGTGGATTCCTGCCAGAGATACTGGCCGTTGCCGTCCTTCAATTTGGCAATCATGGCTACAGCATCGCGGTGGAATATCCACTGAGCCTTCTGGCGGTACTGCATTTTCAGCGCGTACTTGGCGGCTTTCAGGCCGTCAACCCGGATTTCGGTGGTGGTGTTGCCGGTGGACACATCACGACTGGTGGGGATGCCGTCATTACTGGCGATGAATACACCCAGGGGCCGTTTGTCGCCATTACCGGTCATAAAAGCCGCTTCCTCGTTGATGCCGCGGGTATAGGCAATTTCCTGGCGAACTATCTGTTCCACAGGGAGGGCGCCCACCCGCAGTAATTTTTCACTGACTTTCACCAGCAGCGTGGCGGGATGAGGCTCAAAGGAACGATTGCCGAATGTCATACCGGTATCTTCGGTGATCGTCTTGACTTCGGTGCCCCAGGTGAAGCCAGTCATACGGCTGTCAAGCGAAGGTGCACCCAGACTGGCGGATGTTTTCAACTGGAATTTGTGCGCCAGTTTGCGGATAAAAACAGCGTTATCAACATCCTTGATCAGTTCAGTGGAGAATTCCGGCGGAGTGACGATAAAGCCACCATACTGATCGGAGTCAGCCTGGTATGAACGCAATTCCGTTGCGCCGGCGGGAATGCGGCCGGTCAACAAGTAGGAACGGAATTCCTTGATCAGCTTTTCAGCGCGTTGCTCATCGGGCGTATTCGGGTGACTCCGCCCCAGCTCTCCGCGCTGTTCCAGAGCTGCCGCCGTTGATTCGGCTGCCTGGCGTTCCTCTTCACGGAGTTCGGTTTCGCGATCGATTTTCTTTTTCAGATCGCGGGCCTCATCCATGAATTGGTTGTACCGAGTCTCTTCTTCCTCGGTCATGTTGCGCTTCTCAGCATCGGCTAAATCCACAATCGCGCGAGCATCGCGGATAGCTTTTCCGCGCTGATTCAGGAGGTCTTTAAGATCGAGCATATGCCCTCTCCTTTCGTTATTCAAGCGCGGCAAGATCCAACTTGCGACGCGCGAGGTTCAACCGCCGGGAATCAAATTCCGGGGCGGCATGCAGTTCACCCAGC
>JBDRBK010000119.1:0-14134 GCA_043822705.1 Fidelibacterota bacterium | reverse complement strand
GCCGGAATCGGCCACTATCCCGGTCATTCTGACAACCGCCCACGCCATGGCCGGTGACAAGGAACGCTATCTCAAGGAGGCCGGCGCCGAGGCTTACGTCACCAAACCGGTCACCGATCATGAAGGTTTTGTGGAAACGGTTCGGGGACTGATCAAGGACTGATCGGGTACGGCCTTCCCGCTTTGGCCTATAATCTGCATCTTGCTTGCCGTCTCCGGCACGGCTACATTTGCCGCTAATTACAGGTTACAATCGTTGATCATATTTCCCCCGATAACAACCGTTTCCCTACGAACCACCGACTGATGGACAAGTTCCCCGCCACAGCACCACCCGCTCGCCGTCAGTACCTGACGGAGCAGAAAAACCGCGGCCGGCGGTTGGTCGGTATTTTCCCAGCCCATTACCCGCGGGAAATATTCTGGGGTCACAATATTCTGCCAGTGGAAATCTGGGATCCACCCCTGCCGGTCAGCGCCGCCAACGCCCATCTGCAACCTTACGTCTGTTCAATCGTGCACCATGGGTTGGAACTGATCCTGCAGGGACAGACCGACCTGCTGGACGGCTATTGTTTCCCGCACACTTGTGACTCGCTGCAGAATCTGGCCTCGATCGTGGCAGACTGCCTGCCCGATCGCAAACCGACCTTTTCTCTGTATCATCCCAAGCTACCCGGCCGGACGGCAAGCCGGAATTTTTACCGGGCCGAACTGGGACGACTGCTATCCAGTCTGGCAGCGGAATTCGGTCCGGCCACCCCGGAGCAGTGGCGCCAAGCCCTGAATTACGGCCGCCGGATCAATCAACTGATTACGCAGGCCTATCAGCAACGCCGGCAGGGATTGACGGCCATTTCCAACCGCGAGTTTTACCGGATCGTCCGGCTCGGCGAATATCTGCATCCCGACGATTTGATCCCGCAACTGGAACGGCTGACCACTGCAATCCATGTCGAACCGGCCACCACAATTCCAGTTATTCTATCTGGTATATTAGCCAATCCGCCGGAAATATTAAGTCTGCTGGACGAACACGGCGTCCGGGTTGCCGACGACGATCTGCTGAACTGCGGCCGGCGATTGACAGTACCGGTGGCTGCAACCACGGACCCGCTGGATGCCCTCTGCGCCGCCTATTTTTCCCAGCCGCCCTGCTCCACCAAGGACTCGCCGCTGGCGGATCGGCTGGCCCATCTGACCAGCCTGGTGCATGGCGCGCAGGCGGCCGGCGTAATCTTCAACAGCACCAAATTCTGCGAACCGGAATTGTTCGATCTGCCGCAGTTGCGGGAAGGTCTGCGCCAGGCCGGAATTCCGACGCTGGTAATCGAGACTGAAATCAACCAGGGGCTCAGCGGTCAGTTACAGACACGGATCGAAGCTTTCCTGGAAATGATCGGGAACTGATATGTCACTGGCTGGCCGGATTCGTTATCATGTCATGAAGGACCTGGGCGGTCCGGCCCTGTTGCGCCTGCGGGAATTGACCAAGCGCCGCCATCCCTACCAGCCGGACCCGTTGTTCGGTCCGCCCCTGCGCTGCACAGCCCGCCTGAAGGAAATCATGACCCGCCACTACTACCTGGCCCGCTTCGCCCCCGGTGCCCGGCCGGTGGCCTGGGTTACCAGCGGCGCCCCGGTGGAGCTGCTGCGGAGTTTCGGCTTCTACACGATATATCCCGAAAATCATGGCGCCCTGGTCGGCGCCAAGAAACAGGGGGCGGACTTCTGCACCATCGCCGAAAACGCCGGCTACAGCAACGATCTCTGTTCCTATGCCCGGATCGACCTGGCACATACCCTGTCCGGCCGGACCCCGGCCGGCCGCCTGCCCAAACCGGACCTGTTGTTCGCCTCTAACAATATCTGCCAGACGATCGTCTACTGGTTCAAGGCGATTGCACATCATTATAATATTCCCCTGGTGTTGTTCGATACGCCCTATAATTACACCACCATTGATCAGGTCGATATAAAATACATGACTGACCAGTTGCAAGAGATGATTCCGGTACTGGAGCGAAGTTCCGGCCGGAAATTCGATGAAGCCGCCTTCCGGGAAATCATCGGCCGGGCCCGGGAAACATCGCTGACTTGGGGTGAAATTCTGGCGACCATGAAAAACCGCCCGGCGCCGATGACGATCTTCGAAACATTTTTTCACCTGGCACCGATCGTATCGCTGCGGGGACTGCCGGTCAGTTATGATTACTACCAGGTGCTGTTGGCTGAGCTGCAGGAGCGGGTCCGGCAGGGAATCGGGGCGGTGGCCGACGAACGCAAACGGCTGATGTGGGACAATATCGCCATCTGGTACAAGGTCCGGGACCATTCGCACCTGTTCGCCGAGCGCGGGATGAATTTCGTTACCGCCACCTACACCAACGCCTGGGCCGAAACGACGCCTTACATGGATATGAACAACCCCTTCGAATCAATGGCCAAAACCTACAGCCTGGTGATCCTCAACAACAACCTGGATTACCGCCTGAAGCTGATGGAACGGCTGATCGGGGAATATCAGGTCGACGGACTGGTGATTCATTCCGCCCGCAGTTGCAAACCATATTCGGTCGGTCAGTACGATATTAAACGAAAATTACGGGAGCGGCTTGGTATACCGGCGGTGGTCATTGACGGCGATATCACCGACGCCCGGTCGTATTCCGAGGAACAGACCCGTACCCGTCTGGAAGCTTTTTTCGAAACCATGGGAGTCTGAAATGGCCCGGGAATATTTCGCCGGAATCGATGTCGGTTCCCTCAGCACCGAAGCGGTGATCATCGATGAAAATGCGAACTTGGTCGCTTACAGTATCCGGGCTACCGGCATCAATAGCAGCGCGGCGGCCGCGGCCGGACTGGAAGCGGCGTTGCAGCAGGCCAACCTGGAACGGACTGATCTGCAGCGGCTGGTGGCTACCGGCTATGGCCGGGCGGCGGTGGCCGGAGCCGCTAAACAAATGACCGAGATTACCTGTCATGCCGTCGGTGCCCGCCACCTGTTTCCCGCGGTCCGGACGGTGATCGATATCGGCGGCCAGGATGCCAAAGTCATCCACCTGGCGGCGGACGGACAATTAGTGGATTTCGCCATGAACGACAAATGTGCGGCCGGCACCGGGCGGTTTCTGGAAGTGATGGCGCAGCGTCTGGAAGTGGACCTGGATCAGCTGGGCGACATGGCCCTGCAGGCGGAAAAAGCGGTGACCATCAGCAGCACCTGCACGGTGTTTGCCGAGAGCGAAGTGGTGTCGCTGGTCGCTCGCAATCACCCGCGTGCGGAAATCGTCCGTGGATTGCATGTGGCGATCGTGAATCGGGTCTGGAGCCAGGTGCAGACCGTCGGCATCCATGGCCAGGTAGCCATGACCGGCGGCGTCGCCCGCAATCGCGGCGTCGTTAAACTACTCGAGCAGCGATTGGGATTAGACTTGCAAATACACAGCGAGCCCCAAATCGTCGGTGCGCTGGGGGCGGCGGTACTGGCAAGAAAAATTAATTAAATTTTATCGCCAAAAATAATTACCGGAGGCAAGCAGCCTGTCGATCATGCGATCGACGCTGCTCACCTCCGGCAGGCATATTAACAGGAGTTAATATCTGGGGCGGCGGGGACGTTCTTCCCGGGGTTTAGCTTGATTAACTTTGATATTCCGACCATTCAGATCGGTTTCGTTCAAAGCTTTGATCGCAGCTTCTGCTTCCGCGTTGTTCGGCATTTCGACAAAGCCGAAACCCTTGAGCCGTCCGGTGGCCCGATCCGTGATCAGATTTACAGAAGATACTTCACCATGTTTTGCAAAAACATTTCTGATGTCATCTTCTGACAGGCCGTAGGACAGATTACCAACATAAATATTCATATCGTTCTCTAATTGCATGTGTTGATCGAGATTTAGCTGCCTGGAAACCAACACGTAATTTCCCGACAGTATTAAGCCGACCTTCGGCTCATTCCGTAGTCATAACATACCACCACCGTAACACTACTTATACAAGAGCGCTACTAAAGACACTTTCAATCGCTAATATTGCCATATAAAGTGTTTTCTTTAATCTGTGGTATATTCGATTCTACCGGAACGAACTTAGTAAAATAAAACAATGTAACCAACCAAGATTATTTAACCTTATTCAAAATTATTTTAGCTGTGAACTGGCCCGGCGCCGATGACCGTCGGTCGAATCAGCACCGGCCACGATCCGGCTACGACCACAGGTGCGTATATTTCAGTCCATTGCCGGTGATGAAAAGGACCACCGATTCGCCTGACCGGACCCAGCCCTGCCGCTGTAAACTCCGGAAGGCCGCCAGCGGGGCCGCCGCCTCGGGGCTGACAAACAGTCCCTGTGTCCGCCCGATCAGTTTCACCGCCGCCAGGATTTCTTCATCGCTAACGGCAACGGCCGTACCGGCGCTGTCCCGCAGCGCTCGCAGGATCAGGAAATCCCCCAGCGCACCCGGAACCCGCAATCCGTCGGCGATCGTCCGGGCGTTCGGCCAAAAATCGGCCTGATTACGACCAGCGTGGAAGGCTTTCACTATCGGCGCGCACCCGGCGGACTGCACACAGACCATTCGCGGCCGCCGGCTGTCGATCCAACCTAATTCCTCCATTTCGGCGAATGCTTTCCACATTCCGATCAATCCTGTGCCGCCGCCTGTGGGATAAATGATTACATCAGGCAGGCGCCAGTTCAGTTGTTCGGCGATTTCGTAGCCCATGGTCTTCTTCCCCTCCAGACGGTAGGGCTCTCGCAGGGTCGACATATCGAAGCGCCCGAACCGCTCCAGTTCCGCCGCCGCGATCCGGCCGGCATCGCTGATCAACCCATCCACCAATCGCAGCGCAGCGCCCAATACCCGGCATTCGGTCACAAACGGCGCCGGCACGTCAGCCGGTAGAAACACGTGGGCCGGTATTCCCGCCAGAGCGGCATAGGCGCAGAGGGCGCCGGCGGCGTTGCCGGCTGACGGTACCGAGAAAGCGGTCGCCCCTAATTCACAGGCCCGGCCTACCGCCACGGCCATTCCCCGGGCCTTGAACGACCCGGTCGGATTGCTTCCCTCATCCTTGAGTAACAGGTAGTCAAAGTTCAGTTCCTGCCCGAGGCGATCGGCTCGGATCAGGGGCGTCCAGCCCTCGCCCAGCGAGAAGCTGAATTCCGGTCGCCGGACCGGCAAAACTTCCCGATAGCGCCAAAGGTTAGACTGACGACCGGCGATCAGTGCCGGTGTAACCACCTGCTGGACAGCGGCCAGATCATAACGCGCCAGCAGTGGTTTCTGACAATCGGGGCAAAGATTATACAGCCGGTCGGCCGCCAATTGCCGGCCGCAGGCCGAGCATTCCAGATGTGTCAGGTAGCTATCGCCGCTAAGTTCAGTCACCGTATCCCTCCGGGAAACCAATACCATCCAAATCAACGATCAATTGCCTGGCCCGCTCCGCCAGTAGCGGAACATGGGGCGGCCGCAGATTGAGCCAACCGGCAGCGCTGGTCCGCTGAAACATGATCTGTTTCAGGGCCGGGATCATGGGATAGCGTTCAACTGTGTTGCGTAGTTTAATCAGTCGTGCCTGGATCGCCACCGCGTCCTGACCGGGATTGGCATACACCTGTGCCGCCAGTCGGGCGCCGATATTGGTGGTGGCTGAGATACAGCCGGCGCCACCGATTCCCAGAATAGCGTTCAGGAAGCGTTCGGTGCCGGCAAAGACCCGCAAGTCCGGAAAATTGGTCTGAATGGTAAGCATATGCTCCCAGTCACCACCGGAGTCTTTCATACCAGCCAGTTGGCCGGGAAATGCCTTGAGCAACCGCCCGACCAGCTCCGGTCCGAATGGTACGGCGCTCAACTGCGGAAAATGGTAGAGATATACCTGCAAACGGGGCTCGTCGACCCGGTCGATCACGGCCGCCAGGGCAGCAAAGACGCCGTCGTCGCTGACATTTTTATAGTAGAATGGCGGCAGCAGCAATACACCGCCCACCTCTAATGACAGGGCATGACGGGTCAGGGTCACCGTATCCGGGAAGGCACAGACGCCGGTACCCACCAGCAGGCGCCGCGGCGGAATTCCGGCGGCGACCAGTGCTTCCAAGGCCGCCATCCGTTCGGCGACAGTAAAGGAGTTGGCCTCGCCGGTGGTTCCCATCACGGCCAGACCATCGCAACCGCTGGTTAGCAGCCGCCGGCAGTGATCGATATATTTTTCCGTATCGACCGACAGGTCCGCAAGCAGCGGTGTCAGGGCGGCGGCGAAAACGCCGCCGGGCAGGTAAGATGTGTCAGTCGTTGTCATAGGCATCGGCCAGTTGCGGCGCATCCTGCTGAAAAGTGAGAAAAGCCTTACCGATCAGTGATTTTTTTGCAATCATTTTTACTCGCAGGTGTAATAACTGTTGAATGAAACCGCTTAATTTAAACGTCCGACCAGATATGGAACAGTGCCCGGGATGCCAATAATTGAATCCACACTGGCCAAACTAAAGTCCGAATTCGTTAAGTCCGGCAATTTCCGCCTATCAAAGTGCCTGTCATAATATTTTTCCGATCATCGATCTGGACAGGCCGGCCCGGAACCGGGAATAATAGAATTGCGTACCAGTAATTATTACAGATAAATTTGTCCGAAATATTCCCGCGACCCACCGCACTAATCAAATGGATGGCATTATGTTCAGCACCATACTTCATAATCTTGCTCATGAAACCTGGCTGGTCCTGACCCAGATGGGACCCTACCTGCTGTTCGGTTTTCTGGTGGCCGGTATCCTGTCGGTATATATTTCACCGGAATGGGTCGAGCGCCACCTGGGTGGGCGAGGATTGTTTCCAGCCGTGAAGGCGGCCCTGTTTGGCGTACCTCTGCCACTGTGTTCCTGCGGTGTGATCCCGGTCGCGGCCTCGATATACCGGCATGGCGCCAGCCGGTCCGCCACGACCTCGTTTCTGCTGTCGACGCCCCAGACCGGGGTCGATTCGATCATGGTTACCTACGCCCTGTTGGGACCGGTTTTTGCCATTTTCCGGCCCGTGATCGCCCTGCTGACCGGCATCATCGGCGGCGGGATCGTCCAACTGGCGGATAATAATTCACTCGCACCGACCGCGCCGGAATCCGACCACGACCACTGTGACTGCGACAGTTGTGAGACCGCCTCTAAACATGGGAAACTGGCGGCCGTTCTGCGCTACGGCTTCATCACCCTGCCCAAGGATATCGGTCCGGCGCTGCTGGTGGGTATTCTGATCGCCGGTGTCATTGGTGCCCTGGTGCCGCCGGACTATCTGGGCGGGTTGATCGGCGGTGGGATCGTTTCGATCCTGATATTAATGGCCGCCGGTGTACCGGTCTATGTCTGTGCCACTGCCTCGGTGCCGATCGCCGCCGGTTTCATTCACATGGGCGCTTCGCCGGGAGCCGCCCTGGCTTTTCTGGTGGCGGGACCGGCCACCAACGCCGCCACTTTCACCACGATCATGAAGGTGCTGGGGAAACGGACGGCCGGAATCTACCTAGGCACGGTCGCCGTCAGCGCCGTCGCCAGCGGTTTGCTGTTGAACTATCTGGTGCCGGCGATGGAGTCGATTCTGCCACAGATGACCGACCACATTCACGGCGGCGACTCGATCACCTGGTTCTCCCATCTGACGGCGGTCGTTCTGATTGCGGTCGTAGCCTTCGCCTATTTTTACCGCCCGGCGCCGGAAAAAATTGTAACCGAGGAAGCAACAATGGAAATGGAAACAGTCACGTTCAAAGTCAGTGGCATGACCTGCAGCCACTGCGCCATGAGTGTCAAACGGGCGGCCGAAGAGGCCGGCGGCGCCACGGCGGAAGTCGATCTCGCAAAGGGAAAAATGGTGGTTCATGGTAAAAATATCAACAGTGCTCAGATAATTGCCGCCGTAAATGCACTGGGCTACGAGGCTTCGCTGGATTGATCGGCCAAGGCCATCGAACAATAACCGGGGAGGAGAACAGTATGCGAATTCCTTATTACCAGGTCGATGCGTTCACCGGCAGCGTTTTTGCCGGAAATCCGGCCGGCGTCTGTCCGCTGACCGAGTGGCCGGTCGACGAATTACTGCAGTCGATCGCCGCCGAAAACAACCTTTCGGAAACCGCCTTTTTCGTCCGCGAAGGTGATCATTTTCACCTGCGCTGGTTCACGCCGGTCGTGGAAGTTAACCTGTGCGGCCATGCCACGCTGGCCACCGCATTTGTACTGTTCAACAAATTGAATTTCCCCGGCGAACACCTGCGATTCCGCTCCCTCAGCGGTGAATTGAACGTCACTCGCGCCGGCGATTTGTTAACCCTGGACTTCCCCGCCCAGCCCGCCCGGCCGGTGGCCGCGCCGCCTGAATTGACAGCAGGTTTGGGGCAGGAACCGCAAGCGGTGTTAAAGGCCGTAGACTACCTGGTGGTCTACGAATCCGCAGCGCAGGTCCGCAGCCTGCATCCCCGAATGGACATATTAGCTGATTTTAGTCGGGGCGTGATCGCCACAGCACCCGGAGAGGACTGCGATTTTGTTTCCCGGTTTTTCGCTCCGGCGGTGGGTATCCCGGAAGATCCGGTCACCGGTTCGGCCCATACCACCCTGACGCCTTACTGGTCCCAAAGACTGGACAAAAAGCAGCTCCATGCCCGCCAGATTTCAGTCCGCGGCGGTGAACTATACTGCACCGACCGGGGCGACCGGGTGGCAATCGCCGGGCGTGCGGTCATTTTTCTGGAAGGTGAAATCAGTATCTGATCAGTGGTATCGGCAAATAAACCGGCCGACATTAATTGCCATCAGGAGGTTTTATGAAACGATCATCAATCATTTTTTCACTTGTTTTTCTGGGATTGACGGCCTGTAATTCATACATGAATATCAACCGGGAAAAACAGGCCCTGCTGGCAGCCGACCGGGCCTTTTCCGAATTGTCGGTCGAAAAAGGGGTTCCAGCCGCCTTCGATCAGTTCATGGTCGATGATGCCGTTATTTTCCGCGACCAGGCCCTGCCGTTTGAAGGCCGGGAGCAAATCCGCAAATTATTCGCCAATTACCCCGACGCCACGTTGATCTGGGAACCGTACCTGGCCGAAGTAGCCGCGTCCGGCGACCTTGGCTATACCCTGGGCTGCTGGACATTTTCGCTGGTCAATGAAAACGGAGAGACCCGGAAATCCACCGGGCGCTATGTAACGATCTGGAAAAAACAGGCCGACGACAGTTGGAAATATGTTTTCGACACCGGTATCAGTGACCCGGAAGATAGTCCGGAATAATATTTTACCTGGTTCGCCGCTACTTACCAGCATTCACTTTCAACCTGGAACCCAAGGAACAACATGTACTTCTGCACGACGATCAACTGTATGGACGGCCGGGTACAATTACCGGTCATCGAATATCTGAAAAAACGTTTCGAGGTCGAATATGTGGACAGTATCACCGAACCGGGACCCATCGGGATTATGGCCCGGAACGAAGATCGTGGCCTGATCGACAATATCCTATTGCGCGTGGATATCTCGGTACAAGCACATGCCTCGCAGGCGATCGCCGTCGTGGGCCATCACGATTGTGCCGGTAATCCGGTGGACCGGGATACCCAGATTCGCCAGGTTATGACAGCACTGGAAATGCTGGCCGAACGCTACCCGGACGTCGCGATTATCGGTCTGTGGGTGGACGAAAACTGGACGGTACGGGAATTATAGTCCCTGCCGGTACAGTCACCACAAATTGTCTTTTTGCACCACTGGCGGAAATCCGCCTGAACGCACCCAGGCGAAAAACCGGCCAATGAAATTCGGTCAACGGTGGCACGTTTTTTGTTTCTATTCTATATGCCTGAAACAGGCTGCAAATTAATCCGGAGAAAATTTTGAATATTGAGCGATTCCGCCAGCTAATACCGCTATGGTTACCGGGGCTGATTACCCTGGTTATGGCGCAATCGGCCGACCCCGCCGATCCCTACTACGGCCTGAAGACCAGGAAAATACTGGTTTTCAGCTATGTGGACAAATCGGCCGATGTGCAACAGGAGCTCGATCATATCATCCGCATCGATTACAACCGGACCGGCCTGACGACCGACAGCACCCTGCTGGACTCGGCCGGAATGATGCTGGCCACAACCGCTTATCTGTTCGATCGGAAGGGTTTTCTGTTCGAGGTCAAGCAGTTGGATTCGGCCAATAGCGTCCAATGGCGGCAGACTTTTTCCTATGATAATCAGGGTCGCTGCATCAACAAAACCTGGATCGATACCGCTAATAATATCTTCAGGACCGTTGATTACCGGCTGGCAGCGAGCGGGCAGCCGGTATCGATTACCACCTTCACTGCCGCTGATTCAGCCACCGAGCGACTGGTCAACCGCTTCAACGATAATGGACGGTTGCTGGAAAAACGCTGGTACGACAGTGAAAGCCGGCTGGTTCGCAAATCGGAATTCAACACCAGCGGCAATTTGACCGGCACACTGCGCTATTTCACCGACGGGTCGTTGCAGTGGAAATATGTCTATTCCTCCAGCACGAAGAACGGTTTGGTCGAAACCCAGACCTGCCGCAGTCAGGATGTGGAGACCAGAACCGAGTACAATCATAATCAGGTGGAAAAATTCACCGAATTGAAACATTTCGACGGCCAGGGTCGCCTGTTGTACCGGATCACCTTCAATTATAATGACCGTGGTGATCTGACCGCCGTCACCGAATATACGGACAAAGGCCGGCTGTCCACCCGATCGACATATGAATATGACGAGAACCACCGTCTGCTGGCGGAACAACATTTCGCCGGCAGTTATTCCGGTGATGTACTGACCGAACGACCCCTACAGCTTATTCTGTATGAATATATCGATTATTATTGATCAGTCCGCCGTCAGCAATTGATCATCGATTAGCTGCACCATGATCGACGCCGCCACCAGCAGTGCCGATTCATCGATATCAAAATACGGGCTGTGGTGTGATACGCTTTCCAGTGCGCGATCCGGCGGAGCCGAACCAACAAAAATAAAACAGCCCGGTATTTCACGGGCATAATAACTGAAATCCTCGCCGCCCATCGTCAGGAACGGCTTGATCACGCCCTCTATGGCAATTTTACTGCTGGCGACCCGGGCTTTTTCGGTCGCGTTTTCATCATTGATCGTCGGCGGATATCCATCATGGTAATCGAGTTCGATCCGGGCATTGAAGGCTTGACCCAAACCGGCGACAATTTCCTGCATCCGCCGTTTGATCATGCTGCGATTCGCTTCCGAATACGATCGCGCGGTACCTTTTAGTATTGCGCCTTCCGGAATGATATTAAATGTCGTTCCCGCCTCAAACTGACAGACCGAAACCACTGTGCTTTCCAGTGGATTGGTATTGCGGCTGACAATCGTTTGCAGGGCGGTCACCAGTTGGGCACCCACCTGGATTGGGTCCACGGCGGACTGGGGCGTCGCGCCATGACCACCCACCCCGGTGATCCTGATCTCAAATTCATCGGCCGCCGCCAATACCGCACCGGACTGGATACCGACCATTCCGGAGGGCTGGTAATTCCACAGGTGAGCGCCGTAGATTTCATCGACGCCCTCTATGGCGCCATCGGCGATCATATAGCGGGCGCCGCCCTGGCCTTCTTCGGCCGGCTGAAACAGGAAACGAACCTCGCCGGCCAGCCGCTCGCGAGCGGCTGCCAGCACCCTGGCCACGCCCAACAAAACGGCAACATGTCCGTCGTGCCCGCAGGCATGCATCACGCCGGCGGTCTGTGATTTATAGGGCACGTCATTCAGTTCCTGCAACGGCAGGGCATCCATATCGGCCCGCAAAGCGATCGTGGGACCCGGCAGTCTGCCGGCCAGAATTCCGACCACCCCGGTCCGTCCGACGCCGGTACGGACTTCCAGACCGTACGAACGCAGGCGCTCAGCCACCAGCGCGGCCGTGCGGACTTCCTGAAAACCGCGTTCGGGATACTGGTGAATATCCCGGCGCGTGGCAATAATTTCATCACGGATATTTTCAATCTCCGGCCGTATTTGAATCTTCATCAATCTATCCTTTGTTTCCATTTATCCGGCAGTTGACAGGCTGCCACCAATATTCCTGATCACGGCGATAATCAGCCGGGTGAATTTGTCCCGCACCGCCGCGGCTGTATCGATCACTTCCTGGTGGGTCAGGGGTTGACCGGTGATGCCGGCGGCGTAGTTGGTCAGGCAAGATATTCCTAGTGTCGACAGGCCGAGTTCGGCCGCCGCTTGCAGCTCGGGGACAGTGCTCATGCCGACCGCATCACCACCGAGTGACCGGAAAAATTCAATTTCCTCCGGTGTCTCATAAGCCGGTCCCAGGGTCCAGCAGTAAATCCCGGACTGCAACTCCACCCCGGTTTCAGCTGCGGCTTTTCGGGCGCAATCCAGCAAGCGCGGGTCATGGCAGGGCACCCCGGACACGATGTCCGGCGCTTCCGGTCCCTGACGGAAGGTGCAATCCAGATGACCGGTCAGGGCCATCAAACTTCCCGGCGGATAATCGCGGCGGACCGACCCGGCGGCATTGGTGATTATCAGCGCCCGCACCCCCAGCCGATGGAATAGCCGCACCGGCAGCGTGACCGTTTCCAGGGCGTGCCCCTCGTAAAAATGGAAGCGGCCCTTGGCGGCCAGGACCGGAACCGTCCCCAGCAGCCCGAACACCAGCTCGCCGGCGTGTCCCTCCACCGTTGGTCGGGGATAACCGGGAATAGCGTGGTAGGGAATAGTAATTTTTTGCTCCAGGTTGTCGGCGAAATCGCCCAGACCGGACCCCAGAATAATCGCCACAGCCGGCGCGGTTCCAATCCGCTCCCGGACATAATCGACCATTTTTTGTTCTTTGTCAGGCATGATATTTCCGTTCAGTTTGTGGCGACCGCCAGTTGGCCGCAGCCGGCCTTGATGCCGGTCCCCTTGCTCCAGCGCACGGTCACGGTAAATGGCGCGTTGTACAGCATTTCGATAAACTCCTCGATCCGTTCATCGAGCGGGCGCCGGAAAGAGCCGTCGATATCATTATAGGGAATCAGGTTGACCTTGCAGGGCAGGCCGTCGATCAGGTCCACCAGGCGCAGCGCCGACTCCCGGCTGTCGTTGATTCCGTCCAGCAGTACATATTCCAGCGTCGGACGGTTGTGCGTGGCGGCGTAATAATCACGGACCGCCGCCATCAATTCGTGCAGTGGATAAGTCCCGGCGATCGGCATGATTGCCAGCCGGGTTTTCTGATCGGCGGCATTTAGGCTGACAGCCAGTTTATAACGCTGTTTTTCCGCCGTAAAGCGGCGTATCTGTGGCACGATCCCGGCCGTCGAAATTGTGATCTTGCGGGCCCCCAGGTTGATACCATCCTGGGCGTTAAGCAGATCGGCGGCGGCCAGCACGCGCGGGTAATTCAGAAACGGTTCGCCCATCCCCATGAAAACGACATTTGTGATGCGCACGACCGATTTGCGTTGCAACAACAGGAACTGATCCACGATCTCCGCCACCGTCAGATTGCGCGAAAAACCCATTCCGGCCGTGGCACAGAACCGGCAATCCAGATTACAGCCGACCTGGGTCGACAGGCAGACCGTGATCCGGTCCTTTTCCTGCATCAGCACCGATTCCACCCGAAAACCGTCGGCCGTGGCGAACAGCAGCTTGCGCGTCTCGCCGGTATCGGACGCGGTCTCCAGGACTTCTTCCAGCTCGTGGATGGTCACCAGTTCATCCAGACGGGTGCGCAGGCGCTTGGGAATATTTGTCATTTCGGCGAAAGTGGAAACCTGTTTGGTATAGAGCCAGTAGAACAACTGGTCCGCCCGGTAGCGCGGCTGATCGATAGTCCCGCAAAAATCAGCCAGTCCGGTCAGCGACCGGCCCGCTAAACTTTCTTTTGTCCTGATTTGCCTGAGTGACATCACTGGAAATTCCACATACTCGACGGGTGGACGCAAGACAATAAGAATTGTATCACCGCCCCGGTAAAATGTAAGTTTACCCTTATTTAACCACTTTAAATGAATTGAAACGGATTTTTTCATGACTAATGACAAGGATTTACAACTACTCGAAGACCTGACC
>JBDRBK010000118.1:0-3261 GCA_043822705.1 Fidelibacterota bacterium | reverse complement strand
TGATTCTTTAAGAATAGGTCAATGCAGGAACCAGGAAGAAAACTGTCCTTTAATGGGAAATAATTTAACTTTAAGAAATGACGGCGAAGGATTTAAAGAAGATTTTATTTGTGGGTATTGCTGATCGGTGGACTATCACTGACGGTATTTTCAATTTTGATTTTCAACCTGTATCATGGTAAAAAACAGATGTTGAAAATCGTTGACCAACAAAAAAATGAGTTGCAGGATCTGGTTGCCACCAAGGATAAATTTTTCTCAATAATCGCCCATGATTTGCGCGGACCGATCGGCAACCTGCTGTCCTTTTCCGAGGTCATGCTCGAAGACTACGACAGTTTCGGCGAAGACGAGATCAAGCGGATGGTCGCTTCCATCAGCAGCATGTCCGCCAGCACCTTCCAGCTATTGGAAAACCTGCTGGACTGGGCCCGGTCGCAAACCAATCAGATCAAAGTGGTGATAAAGGACCATAATCTATCCCGGATGATCGACGATTGTGTGAACCTGCTGGTACCACAGACCAACAGTAAATCGATCCGGATAACCAGCCGGATACCCGAAGACATCTGCATATCCGCCGATCAACGGATGCTGGCCACGGTGTTTCGTAATCTGCTGAATAACGCGATCAAATTCTCACGTCGGGGTGGCGACATCGAAATATCCGCATTCCGGGAAAACGGCTACGTCCGTATCAATTTCCGGGATTACGGTACGGGCATCCCGGCGCCAGTGCTGGCCAACCTGTTCCAAATCGCCGGCCATGAATCACGCAACGGTACCGAAGGTGAAACAGGTTCCGGTCTGGGATTGGTTCTATGCCAGGAATTCGTCCGCAAAAACAACGGCGAATTGCTGGTCGACAGCACGGTCGGGGTCGGTACGACTTTCAGCGTGATCGTGCCGGGGAATCAATAGCGGCAAGCTGACTCCAGCGTTCCAAAATCAGTGCTTTCCAAAACATTGTAACTGAGAAGCGCCGAAGGCTAACTTCGACTGAAATTTTCGGAGCAATGCCATGAACACCCGACTGCTGAAACACCGACTGCTGGCGATTTTCCTCTTCGCTGCTTTTATGCCAAACACCGCCACCTCGCAGATACCTGGTGATACCGGACTGCCCGGCTTCACCGTTAGCTCTTATTTTGCTGAGCAGGTCGTCACATTCAAGTTGCGTCCCGATCTGAGGATTCATATCAACATCCCCGCGGCGGCCGAGTTTGACGACAGCAAACCGGTGGCTCTGGCCCTGTTCGCCCTGCCGAACGGCAACACCATCGAACAGACCGCCGGTAAAGTTATCGCTACCGGAGACGACTGGCATTACGATATCCAGCATATCGGCGCCCAAACGCGCTTCCTGCGCCATCAGCCCCTGGATTACAATCTTGTTACCATCTATCTGGAAACCACCCAGATGAGCTGGCCGGCCTGGAAAGCGCTGCAACCCAATTATGCCAGCATCATCAAAACGACGGTCGAATATCTCCTGTCCTGCTTCCGGGATTACGATCCGTTCGTGATCCTCACCGGCCACAGCGGCGGCGGAAGATTCATTTTCTCATTCCTCGATGCCTTTGATACCATTCCCACCTATGTGAAAAGAATCTGCTTTCTTGACAGCAATTATGGCTACGAACACAGTTACGGCGACCAGATCATTGCCTGGCTGCAGGCGGCCAGCGATAATTTCGTATCGGTCCTGGCCTATAACGACAGTATCGCCCTGTATAACGGCGCCCCTGTTGTTTCGGCCACCGGCGGCACCTGGTACCGCAGCCGGATCATGCAGAAATACCTCGCCGGTCATTTCAGCTTCGCCACCGCCGAAGACACTGACTTCATCCGCCATACCGCCCTGGACGGGCGGATTAAAATCCTGTTGAAAAAGAATCCCGACCAGGCCATCCTGCATACGGTCCAGGTAGAACGCAACGGTTTCATTCACACCCTGCTCACCGGCACCGCCCGCGAAGACAACGGTTACGAATACTACGGTAACCGCGCATACTCGGATCTGATCCAGCCGGACGAAATTATTCCACGGAATTTCCAGATTCCCCTGCGATCACCGGATTCTCCAACCGGATCGGCCTTCATGGAGTCGGTCAGGAATCTGAGTTTCGCCGACCGCGAAGAAGCAATTCTGAACCAACTTTATTCCGGCAACATGCCCTATTTTCTGCGGGACCTGCAACAGCTCGAACAGACTTTCAACGATGCCAACGGCACTGCCCGGCTGATCAGCTACCGGGTCATGCCCGACTATCTGGCCGTCGGCTCCGACGACGATTTCTGCCGCGTTCCCATGGGACCGATCACGGCTCAGAAAGTCGCTGATTTTTACGGGGCCTGCCTGCCCACCGCCAAACTGGTGGATAATATCTATGTCAATGCTACGATCAAACTGGCGCCGGTTACCTATGTGCCGGTGGACAACCAGAATGAAACAGTTGAGAAATTCATCGAGCATAACACCGCCATCAACAACCAGTTCGCCGCTGTTGGCGGCTTTCCCGGGCAATTGACCGGCGGCACTAAAAAAGACGTTGTTTTAAGCAACAAGATCATCGATCCGACCCGCCCGGATCATGTAGTGATCTACGGCTGGCACCAGTTGAACGGCCTGCCGATTCAGCCGTTGACCAACATTCACACCGCCATTTATGTCGATTACAGCCACGGAATCCGTTTCCTCGACGCTGAAATCAGCATCGACGGCGTAACTAATTCGATCCAAACCGTACTGAAAGACCCGATTCTGTACAAACTGCTGAGTAAAGAGACCGGCAGCATGTCCCAACCTACCTATATCACCGATACCAGTATCCCGGCCCGGCCGAAATCTTTCGGTGTCAGATCGGAAAGTGACCGGAACCTGAGAATCGTCATTGCCCCGGATGCGACGGTGGACCGGTACCGGCTCTATCGTAGTTCCGATGGTATAGTATTCACTACTCCGATCATTTTTCAGGGCAGTGAGTTTCTGCTGGAGGATTTACCGCCGGATACCCTGGTATATATCAAGCTGATCGCTGAAAACAGCGCCGGCCTGTCCACCGAGTCGGAAGTGCTGGCCGGTCTGCCGGTAGCCGTAGCCCAGCCGGAAATGCTGATTGTCAACGGCTTCGACCGCGCTTCCACCGGCAATACCTGCAATTTCATCCGGCAACATGCCGCCGCCCTGGCCGCTGGCGGCGCCACTTTCGATGCGGCCACCAATGATGCCGTCACCGGCGGCTTGTTCGATCTGCAGGA
>JBDRBK010000117.1:0-6872 GCA_043822705.1 Fidelibacterota bacterium | reverse complement strand
AGCTTTCGTCCGGCCGGTGGATTCATCCAGTTCCCGCAACAGTTGCGCCGGCAACTGGAGGTCCGTGGCGGCGAAGTGCGCACCGGTGTGACGGTGCAAAAAATCCTGATTGAAAACGGCCGGGCCTATGGCGTGGAATTGACGGATGGTACACAAATCACGACTGAATATGTGGTTTCCACCGCTGATACCAAAGTTACTTTTGGGAAAATGGTTGGTTACGATCTGCTGTCCGCTATCGATTCCGCCTATGGTAAAAAAGTACGCCGGGTTAAAATGTCTCCCTCGTCAATCGCCATTCACCTGGGGTTGGACGGTCAACTGGACCTGCGGGGGCTGGGTTTCGACTGCGGTTACAATGTGCTGACTACCGGTCGCGGCGCCCACGAAAAAATGTTCCGGGCCTGGGATAACGGCGAATTGCTGCTGGACGATGATTGCTTTCATCTGGCGGTGATCAGTCCCTGCCTGAAAACCGGTGGCAAGCAGAACCTGATCATTCATGTGGTGCCGGTGGCGGCAGCGGAGTGGATCGATCTGCAGAAAAACGATCCGACAGCTTACCGCCGTAAGAAAACCACCACGGCCGATTTCTATATTGACAAAGTCCAGCAGTATCTGATTCCGGGTCTACGCGACCATATCCGGTTTACCGATGTAGCTACGCCCGCCACCTACGCCCGCTTCATCGCCTCGCCCACCGGATCGAATTTCGACATGCTGCCGGTACCGGCGAATTTTGGTAAAAATCGACTGCCCACCCGGACACCGATAAAAAACCTGTTTGTACCTAAATTCAGTCACGGCATCTGGCCTTCGCTGCAGGCCGGACTGCAGGTGGTCGACATGATCAGCAGGGGTAAAATAATGAATGGCAATTCGTCATTCAAAACCGATAACAAGGTGCGCTGATGCAAGTAACAGTCAAGTGGATCGGTGGGGCCACTTTCATCCTCACCATCGATGACCTGAAAATCGCCTGCGACCCCGATTTAAGTCCCAAAGATACCATTCAGGATTATTTCTGGTTCAAGTCCCGCCGTCTCGAGGACCCGGTCTATTCCGCAGCCGATTTTGAAAATGTGGACCTGTGGCTGATCACTCACGAGCACGAAGACCATCTCAATCCGCTGGGGATGGAAAAAATTTCATCCTCCGCGATCGTGGTCGCCAATCGGGCGGCGGCCCGCATCCTGCGGAAGACCGGCCACTCGAAAGTCACGGCGCTGCGCCACGGCCGGAGGCTGGAATACCGGCTGGCCGGCTGTGCTATCAGAATCCGGGCGGTCAAGGCGATTCATGGCGTTAATCCCCTGGCGGCCCGGCTGGCCGGCCGCGGTAACGGTTACCTGGTGACTGTCCAGCATAATTCGGAACTGGCCAATATTTACATCACCGGCGATACGGTGTACGACAAACGCATCAGCCGCTCCCTGCACGGTACGGCGATCGATTTATTAATTCCGTATTTGGGAGCGGTCCAAAAGGGCAGCTGGATCGGCATGCTCACCCTGGATGCCGTCATGCTGCGCAAATTTATCGCCGATCTCGACCCGCGTTTCGTGATGCCGGTACACTACGGCTCGTTCACTCATTACCGGGAACCGATAACGCGCCTGACCGAGATGGCTGTGAGCCGGGTTTATCTGGCTGTTCCCGGTGGTCAGCAGGTTTTTCCCATCGATGATTAATCTGCAGCAGTCCCCGGAAATTGTTGACTGGTTGCTGACCGGCGATGTGGCGATCAGGTACCAGACCCACCGCGATCTACTGAATTCGGATCAGGCCTTAATCGACGCCACTCAAAAGCGAATTGCCACCGAAGGTTGGGGCGCCCGTTTATTGGCGCAGCGCCGGCCCGACGGTCACTGGGGCCACGGTTATTACCAGCCCAAATGGACTTCCACCCACTACACTTTACTGGAATTGAAAAACCTGGGGTTGCCGGTGGATAATTCTCCGGCTGCCGACAGCACCGTCATGCTGCTGAATGAATGTCTGGGGAGCGATGGTGGTATCATTTATTCGCGCGATTGGCAAAACAGTGACGTCTGTATCAACGGCATGGTACTGAATTTCGGGTCCTGGTTTGCACCCCATCACCCCACCTTGAAAGCGCTGATTAATTATCTGCTGGCTGCCCGGATGAACGACGGCGGCTGGAATTGCCGCCATCACCACGGTGCGACACACAGTTCCCTGCACACCACTATCTCGGTGCTGGAGGGGTTGCTGGAATATCGCCGTTCCGGCGGCGATTACAAATTGGATTTCATCCGGGCCGCGGAACAGGCCGCGGTGGAATTCCTTCTGGAGCACCGTCTGTTTCAATCCAGTCGAACCGGGGCGGTGATTAACCCCCAATTGCTGCTGCTGTCCTGGCCCTGCCGCTGGCGCTATGATATTCTCCGGGCCCTGGATTATTTTCAGTCCGCCGGATTACCCTACGATGACCGCCTTAAGCCGGCCCTCGATATATTACACAAGAAGCGTCGCCGGGACGGTCGCTGGCCGCTGCAGAACCGCCACCCCGGGCAAACGCATTTCGAAATGGAGCAGACCGGTCAGCCCAGCCGCTGGAATACCCTGCGGGCTCTGCGGGTGCTGCAAGCAGTTATAAGTAAGCAGTAATTAGTGCTAAGTGGGGCGCTATGAAATCGACGCGCCGCTGCCCACTCCCGGTTTATCAAGGACGATCAGGCTCAGTTCCTGGCCTTTTTTGGCCGCCAGCAGCATGCCCTGGGATTCAATCCCGCGCAGCTTGACCGGCTGCAGGTTATAGACCACCACGATGATCTTGCCGATCAGCGCTTCCGGGGCGTAGTGCCGGGCGATTCCGGCCACGATCTGGCGCTGCTCCTCACCAATTTTAATCTGCAGTTTCAGCAGCCGGTCGGCGCCTTCCACTTTTTCGGCGGCGATTACTTCGGCAGTCTTCAACTGCACCTTGGCGAAATCGTCGATCGTGGTCACATTTTCCATTTTTACTTCCGGTTGTTGGGATTGAACGGCTTCCGGCGCTTTCAGGTCGATCCGCGGGAACAGGGATTCGTGTGGTTGTAACTTAGTACCTGCTTGCAGGACGCCCCAAGTCAGATCGAATCCGCTGGCGCCCAGCGTTTCCAGCACGATAGCGGTACGATTGGGCATCACCGGACTCAACAGCACCGCGGCAATGCGCAGTGCTTCGGCGGCGGTGTAGAGCACCCGGCCGGCCGCCGATTTATCCGTCCGTACCAATTTCCAGGGAGCGGTTTGTTCCAGGTAACGGTTCACACCACGAACAAATTGAAGGATCTCCTCGATGGCCTCGTTCAAACGCATTTTTTCGATTGAATCCCGGATTTTTTCACCGATGCTCGCTGCGGTATCCAGGACTTCCTGTTCAGCTGTTGTGGCAACGCCCGGTTCCGGTACAATCCCATCGAAATTCTTGTTGATCAACTGGCTCACCCGGCTGAGCAGATTACCGAAATCGTTGGCCAGATCGCTGTTGTAACGCTTGATAAACGACTCCGGTGTAAAACTGGCATCCTGCCCCAGGACCATTTCACGCATCAGATAGTAGCGCACCGGGTCCACGCCGAAGCGGTCGATCAGGTCCAGTGGGTTGACGATATTGCCCAGGGACTTACTCATCTTGGCATCGCCGGTGAGCCACCAGCCGTGGGCAAAGATCGTCCTGGGCTGGGGAATCCCGGCGGAAAACAGCATCGTCGGCCAGTATACGGCGTGGGTCGTCAGGATATCCTTGCCGATCAGGTGATAATCGGCGGGCCACCATTTGGCGAATTTTTTATCATCGACGCCATAACCGGGGGCGGTGACATAATTCAGCAGGGCGTCAAACCAGACATAGGTGACATAATCGTTATCGAACGGCAGGTCGATGCCCCAGCTCATCCGCGCCTTGGGCCGCGAAATGCACAGGTCGCCCAGGTCCTGACGCAGGAAACCCAGGATTTCATTTTTGCGATGTTCGGGCTGGATGAATTCCGGGTTGGCATGGATATAATCGATCAGTGTTTGCTGGTATTTCCCCATCCGGAAGTAGTAATTCTTCTCGGTGATATATTCCAGCGGCTTCCGGTGCTGGGGACAATTGCCGTCCTCCAGTTCCTTCTCGGTATAGAAACGTTCGCAGCCGACACAGTAGAAGCCGCCGTATTCGCCGTGGTAGATATCGCCGGCGTCGTATACCTGCTGCAGGACCCGCTGCACCACCGAGTGATGGCGTTTTTCGGTGGTGCGGATGAAATCATCGTAGCGGATATGCAGCTTGTCCCACAATTCCAGAAAATGGGGGGCCATGCTGTCGCAATGTTCCTGCGGGGCAATGCCGCGGCTGGCGGCGGCCTGCTGGACTTTCTGACCGTGTTCGTCCAGTCCGGTCAGGAAAAAGGTGTCGGTGCCGGCGGTGCGGTGGTAACGGGCCAGCACGTCGGCCAGAATCGTGGTGTAGGCGTGCCCGATATGGGGCCGGTCGTTGACATAATAGATCGGCGTAGTAATGTAAAATTTCTGTTTGTCAGCCATGATAAACCTGTTATTTATGAATTCGGGTTGTGGCGGTGAAAGAAGAGTCAGCGGCCCCGCATTCGGCGCTGTATGGTCGTCAGAAAATTAATCAAAGTTAAGGGTATATAATAATTGTTTGCCAGCGCCGCGGTAGCCTCGGCGACGGCATTGTTGATGCCAGGATAATCGATGGCGGGATTGGCCTGATTCAGTTGTTCCATCTGCGCCCCCAAACCGCCGGCATGCAGCGGATCGTCCACTCCCAGGCGCCGGCGATAGGCGGCCCGGAACCAGATCTGCAGCAGGTAAAAATTGAAGTTATATTCCTGTGGATCGGCACCGGCCAGCCGGCCCTGGGAATTGATGAAACTGCGCCAGCCGGCGCCATCCCGTTGCAGGACCTGGTGCACCAGATTGTCGATCCGCTGACGAATTTCCGCCGGCGGCTGATTCGTCAGTTTCCGTGCCAAGTGCAGGTTACCGGCGGCCAACCCGGCAATCAGTTCAGGGTCCGCCCCTGCTATCTGCCCGGCGATATACCGGTCCGCCAGCGGCGGGAAATCGACCTGCTGACAGCGCGATAGAATCGTCGGCGGCAAGCTGCCCTTGTGGTCGCTGACCAGGATAAATGTCGTCGCCGGCGGCGGTTCTTCCAGAATTTTCAGCAGGGCGTTGGCCGAGGCCCCTTCGCCAGTGGACAGCAGGTGGGCGTCAAAAATCAGGATCGCCCGGCGGCCGCTGAGGGCGGTCTTGAGATAGGCGGTCCGGCGCAGTTCGCGAATGGCGTTGATCGGGATCGTGTTGGCCCGCGGCAGGGCGATCTTGTGGAAGGGATCGCGGGCTTTGATTTCGATTTCCGCATTGATCAGGGCCAGCGTTTTGTCGCTCAACCCCCGTAACGGATCGTCACCGGCGCTGCTGGCACCTTCCTTGGGCAGGGGAAAGACCAGCGTCAGGTTTTCGTGCTGGAGTGCCTGTATCCGGCGGCAGGATGGGCATTCGTTGCAGGAGCGGTCGCCGCTGTTTTCACAATTCAGCAATTTGGCGAATTCGATTGCCAGCGCTTCCTTGGCGCTGCCGGGTGGTCCCCCGAACAGGTAGGCGCTGCCTGCCTTGCCGCGCTGGTGAATCCGCACCAGGCGGTTCCAGACCGCCGGCTGGGCCTGGATCGGATCGAAAATTATCATTGTTTCGTCAACCAGAGTTCAGGATTGAGCTTCTGCCCCTGGCCCCAGATTTCAAAATGCAGCTGGGCGCCGCTGATCGAGCCCGAATCGCCCATGAAGGCGATCCGATCACCGGCCGCCACCCGGTCGTCGACATTGACCTGGATATTGTTGACATGGCTGTAAACAGTATAATAACCGCCGCCGTGGTCGACGATAATTGTGGTGCCGAAGCCGCGGATATAAGTAATCGTGGTGACCTCGCCATCCTTGACGACGATAATCGGTGAACCCGGCTGGCCTTTGATATCAATCCCGGGATTGTCGGTGCGGGTTTTCAACTGGGCATTCCACTGGTTGCCGAATTTGGTCACCACCAGACCGGTGGCAGGCCAGGGCAACTGGCCTTTCAGGGCAGCGAAATTCTTCAGTTTCAACTGCTCCTGCTGCCGTTGGATGCGGGCCGCCCGTTCGATCGATTCCACCGCATCCAGCAATTTTTTCTGGATCGTTTCCAGTTGTTTTAGGCCCTCTTCCTTCTCCTTGTACTGTTTTTCCAGCTCGCTGCGGCTGTTGCGAATCTTGACGATTTCCTGTTCTTTCCTTCGCCGGACGTCCCGCAGATCGGTCACCTGCCGTTCCCGGTCGGCCTTCAATTCCCGGCTGTGGGTCAGGGTCGTTTCCAAAATTGTCTTCTGTTCCTCAATCTTGGCGATAATGTTGGCCAGTTCAACGAACAGCTGGCGATCGTAGTCGGAAATAATTTTCAGATATTTGGTACGGTAAATCGCCTGGCGCCAGGAAGTGGCACTCAGCACCCGTTCCAGATCAGACAGGGTACCCTGTTTATAGGCTGCTGTCACGCGCTGGGCGTACCGTGCGCGCAGGACTTCCTGCCGCGCCTCATTGGCGGTAATCTGCTGCTGGACCTGCCGGATCTCAGTGGCGGCCTTTTCTTCTTCGCGCCGCAACTGGACCACAATCCGGTCCGCCAGGGATATTTCCTGTTCGAGACCGGATACGCGTTTCACGGCGGATTTTTCCTTTTGGATTTCGGTTTGAATCCGCTTCTGGGTCGCTTCCAGTTCCTTTTTCAGATCTTCGATCGCCTTGGACTGATATTCGATCTCCTGGCGATACTCGTGCACATTGGTCTGGCCGGTTTGGGCCGGCAGGGGCGCTGTCAGG
>JBDRBK010000116.1:0-2026 GCA_043822705.1 Fidelibacterota bacterium | reverse complement strand
CCGGCCATCTGCATTGCGTTGCGGGCCGCCTCGACCCCCAGGTCGGAGGTCCCCTGCCCCGGACTGACGTAGTGCCGCTTTTCGATACCGGATCGTTCGATGATCCATTCGTTACTGGTATCCATCAATTCCATCAGATCGAAATTGGTGACTACTTTTTCCGGTACATAATGCCCGATACCGGCAATCCTGGTTTTTATCATCCGTCCACTCCTGATCGTTTGATATCCCTGACATTCAACTGAATGAATTTCTGCCCCTGCCATTCGTTGGTTTCGACGACGAAGGCCAAGTCTACCGGCAGACCGGTAATCAATTTTTCATAATGCCGGGCCAGGTTGAAACCGATGGCATCGAAAGCCACACGTCCCTGCCGGACCCGGAAACGGATATGATCGCCGGCACCGCCGATGATCCGCGGGTGTCCCGTGACCGCCAGGTTCCGGGCGGCAAATTTGGGACGCATATTGCCCGGTCCGTACGGCCCCAATTTATCGAGAAAAGTCATCAGGCGGGAATTGATATCGCCAAGATTCATGATTCCGTCCAGCGTGATGGTGGCGATCAATTGTTCTTCGCTCAGATGTTCATTGGCATAAGCCACGAACGCTTTCCGGAATTCGGCCAGGTTTTCTTCTCTGACCGTCAACCCGGCCGCCATGGGATGTCCGCCGTAGCCGTCCAGCAAGTGCCGATTGGCGGTGAGTGCCTCGTATAAATCAAAATCCTTGATACTGCGGGCCGAACCCTTGCCGACGCCGTTGCGGTCCATGCTGATAATAATCGCCGGCCGGTTAAATTCCTCCTTGACGCGCGAGGCGACGATACCGACCACCCCCGGATGCCAGTCGTTCCCGGACAATACGATGGCCTTATCATTAGCCAGATCCACCTGGGAATTGACCATCCGCAACGCCTCGTCCACAACTTCCTGCTGGATCGTCTGCCGGCGCTGGTTTTCTTCATCCAGTTCGGTCGCCAGCAGGGCGGCACGCGCGGGATCGCTGGTAGTCAGCAACTCCACCGAACGGTTGGCGTCGCCCAGTCGGCCGGCGGCATTGATCCGCGGCGCCAGCCAGAATACGATCTGGCCCACGGTCAGCGCCCCGTTGGTCAGATTAACTTTTCTCAATAGTGCCTGCAGGCCGGGACGGGTCGAATTACGCAGTTGCTGGAGACCGTGATAGACGATCACCCTGTTCTCGTCCAGGATCGGCACCATATCGGCGGCCGTGCCCAGCGTGATCAGGTCCAGATACTGGTACATCGTCTCTACGGAACGTCCGCTCAGTTGGGTAATCGCCAGGGCCAGCTTATAGGCCACGCCACCGCCGCACAGTCCGGGAAACGGATAGTAACAATCGGTCCGTTTCGGGTTCAGGATCGCATTGGCCCGGGGCAGTTCTTCGTCCGGGGTGTGGTGATCGGTAATGATCACATCCAAGCCCAGCCCGCGGGCGTAATCGACCTGCTCAAAGGCATTGATGCCGCAGTCGCAGGTGATCAGCAGACGAGCCGAAATTGCCTTGGCATAGTCGATGCCGAATTTTGAGAGTCCGTATCCTTCCAGCTCGCGGTTGGGAATATAAGTAGTAACATTGGCAGCCAGCGATTTCAACACCAGATACAGCATTGCGGCGGCGGTGGTGCCGTCTACATCATAATCGCCGAAAACCATGATCGGATTACCGGCGGCGATATGCTCCAGCACCAGCTTGGCGGCTTTCTCCGTGTCGCACATCGACAGCGGATCGTGAAACGTAACCAATTCCGGCGCAAAGAAAGATTCGGAACCGGCCCGGGATTCGATCCCGCGGTTGGCCATGACCCGGGCGATGATTTCACTGGACCTGAATTCACTTTTTAACCGGTTTACCAGATCGACGTCAGGTTCCAGGATGTGCCAGTTCATGGTTTAAAATTGACTCGTTTTAGCAATGTTTTCTTTCGTATGGAGCGACATAATTTAATTATTAAGATTCAGAAAATCCGGTCATAAAAGAAAGGTTCGGTAGATCAATTGAAA
>JBDRBK010000115.1:0-123799 GCA_043822705.1 Fidelibacterota bacterium | reverse complement strand
CACAATCAATTGCGGGTCGACCAAGATTGGAGATTAAATATCAAACGTTATGGAGAATACCACTCGTGACGAGTTATTATAATTAACCTGATGTATAGTGGCACGGCATGCCGTGCCCCTACATGTCCAAGTCTATCAATAGTGTTCTATGGGAAACTTGCCTGGTCTTTGCCTTATGACCTGACCGAACCAAATGCCAAACATTTTATCACGTAGCCCATTTCGTGCATTTAGAGATAGAAAAATCCCGCCAGGAATGGCTATTCCCGGCGGGATTTTGAGCGGGTGAAGGGAATCGGACCCTCGTCTAAAGCTTGGGAAGCTTCCGTTCTACCATTGAACTACACCCGCAATTACTGTTCAATTTACATTCTTTTTTTATTATCCGACCAGTTCGGATTACATGGAAAAATAACTGATCCGGTGTGGATATCAGGGCCAAAGGACTATTCGGTTGAAGCTCCGATAGGCCTGTATTATCAGAGTAATTGGCAGTCAGCATGCTTGCTATTCCGGAATATCGTTGTGTGGATAATTTGTTGACAAATCATTGTGATTAATATTTTGTCGTCGAGCCTGTTGAAATTTTATGAATTGACCTTGATTGTATTTTTTTTCCGGCAATATATTCGCCCTGCCAACTCACGCATATTATAACGTATTCACTTGCCAACTTTTTTTCTGATTTAAGGATAACGCTATATTAAAGGATTTTTAATGGCTGAAGCGATTGAGCTAGACTTCGCCGTCTCGCATGCCGGGGCAAAACCGGCTGAACCATTGGTTAGTGAAGCATTGCGTGAAATCACCAATGCTGCCGAAAATATTTTTGACCGGGATGTGCCCGATAAGTACCGGCTGCATAATTATTACAAGAACGATGAACTCGGTCTGGATGTTTTAACAAAGAAATATCTGGCACCCTGGGAACGCCATCCATGGGACCTGTGGAAACGTTTGTCGTCAGCAATCGCCGGTGTCGAAAAAAATGAAAAGCTACGGCTGGAGTGGACCGACAAATTTTTCTCGATCCTGGAGGATTTCCGCTTCGTACCGGGCGGCAGGATCATGCATGGCGCCGGTCGTGACGATATTAATACGACTTTGAATAATTGTTATGTAGTCGCCGTACAAAGCGATTCGATTGAGGCGATCTATAAAACCATTCATGATGAAGCGCTGACCTATAAATATGGTGGCGGCTGCGGTCATGATTTATCGGTACTGCGGCCTTCCGGCGAAGTAATCGGCGGGACCGGTGGCGAATCCTGCGGTCCGGTCGGGTTCATGAACCTGTTCAGCGAAAACACCAATACGATCGCCCAGCACGGCCGCCGCGGCGCCAACATGCAGACCCTGCGGGTCGACCATCCTGATATTGAAAAATTTATCAATATCAAGCATAATAATATCGATAAAGTCAAATATTCCAATATTTCGGTCCTGATAACCCATGAATTCATGCAGGCTGTCGAGGGTAAAAAACAATTTGATCTGCGCTGGAACAACCAGGTTTACAAAACCGTCGAAGCTTTGGAATTATGGAACAAAATAATAACCGCCGCTCATCGCAGTGCCGAACCGGGGATTATATTCTGGGACACGATGCGCGAATATCACAATGCCGAATACTGCAGCCCGCTGGTATCCACCAATCCCTGCGCCGAGCAACCCTTGCCGGACGGCGGCTGCTGTAATCTCGGTTCGGTGAATCTGGACCGCTTTGTCGATCAGAATGGCAACTTCATGATCCCCGAATTCAAGGAAACGGTGGCGACGGCGGTCCGCTTCCTGGACAATGTTATCGATTATAATATCGAGCGGCACGCCCTGCCGAATCAAAAGGAAAATGCCATTCAGGATCGACGGATCGGCCTGGGCCTGCTGGGTCTTGGCGATATGCTGGTCAGGATGGGAATCCGCTACGATAGTGAAGATGCCCTGCAGACGGTGGATCAGGTCTGCCAGATTTTCCGCGATTCGGCCTACGAAGCATCGATTGTCATCGGGCGCGACAAAAAATCCTTCCCGAATTTCGACTGGGAACAGTACGGTAAAAGTAAATTTGTAAAAAATCTGCCCAAGGCGATCCGGAATGATATCGAACAGTATGGGATCAGAAATGCTACCGTTTTAACGGTGCCGCCGACCGGCAGCGGGGCGATCGTCGCCCGGGTCACCTCGGGCATCGAGCCCATATTCAGCACTTCCTACACGCGTCGGGTGAAAAAAAATAGCGGTTCCGGAGACAGTTTCAAGGAGTACAAAGTATTCCATCCGGTCATTGCCAAATTATTTGGCGATGACAGCAATCTGCCGGATTATATAGTGACCGCTCATAATATTGATCCCTATTTCCGGGTCAAAATGCAGGGTGTGATTCAGAAATATATCGATAGCTCGATCTCTTCGACCGTCAATCTTGACAAGGATGTGGCAGTTGAAACAGTGGCCGATATCTACATGACCGCCTACAAGGCCAACCTGAAAGGTATTACCGTCTACCGTGAAGGTTCGCGGGAAGGCATTCTGGTCAGTGACAAGGAAAACAAATCGGCGACTGACCAGCAGAAAACGGCCGAGGCAACCAAGCCGGCCGCCAAACCTGTTTCGGCGATGCCGCGCCGTCGTCCGATCGTCACCTCCGGCATTACGCGGCGGATCCAAACCGGTGAAGGGACGCTGTACATCACAATCAATGAAGATGACAACGGCCTCTGTGAAGTATTCACCACCATTGGCAAAGCCGGCGGTCATGCCGCTGCTCAATCGGAGGCCATCAGCCGCCTGATCTCGCTATCCCTGCGTTCCGGCATCGAGCCGATCGCAATCGTCAAACAACTGAAAGGTATCAGTGGACCCAATCCAACCTGGGAGGACGGTCAACTGATCCTGTCAACGCCCGACGCCATTGGGAAAGCGCTGGATGATTATATCAAAGCCCGCAAGGTTAAGCAGGAAGAAGATTTGAACACCCATCATTTCGCCTTCGTCAACAATCCCCGAAAAAAGGTGACCCCGGAACCAAAGGAAAGTCAACCGGCGGAAATGCCGTTCAAATTTGAAGTCTGTCCGAAATGCAGCGGCAACAGCCTGAAATACGAAGCCGGTTGTCTGGTCTGTCATGATTGCGGCTACTCCAAATGCGATTAGTACGGAGTATTTCAAAATAATTAAAAAGCCCGTTGTCGCGGGCTTTTTAATTATTCAGCGCTAATAAATCCGGATCAGAATTCCAGAATTTCCTTTTCCTTAAATTCCTGCACGTCGCCCAGCTTTTTGATGTGCTCATCGGTGTAGTCCTGGACCACCTGTTCGGCGCGTTTGATTTCATCCTCGGATATATGTAACTCATCCTTGGCTTCCTTCAACTGGTGGATGGCATCCCGACGGACATTACGTACGGCAATTTTCCCGTCCTCAACCAGATTATGAACATATTTGATCAGATCGCGGCGGCGATCTTCGGATAGCGGCGGAACCGGGATCATAATATGGACTCCGTTATTTCCCGGGTTCAACCCCAGATTACTCTCCAATATCGCTCTCTCAATCGCCCCGATGATACTTTTTTCATATGGTTGGACAGTTATCAAACGCGCTTCCGGCACCGATACACTGGCCAATTGCTTAAGCGGGGTTCGCACACCGTAGTATTCAACCATGATCGAATCCAGTAATTCGGGATTAGCGCGCCCGGTGCGCACCTTGTTGGCTTCGGTCTGTGTATGTATTACGGCCTGGTCCATACGATGCAACGCATCCTGCTGAATTTCGTTAATCATACTCTTACTCCCTCACTAAGGTACCGATTCGCTCACCTAGTACGATCCGCTTCAGATTACCCGGTTGATGAATGTCAAAGACAATAATCGGGATTGAATTTTCTTTGCACAGAGTGATTGCCGTCAGGTCCATCACCCGTAAACTGCGGGCGATAACATCTCCGTAACTGATTTCCGAATAGCGTTTTGCATCAGCGTACCGGACCGGGTCCTTATCATATACTCCGTCCACCTTAGTGCCTTTAAGCACTACTTCCGCTCGAATCTCAGCGGCGCGTAAAGCTGCGGCAGAGTCAGTCGTAAAATACGGATTTCCGGTACCACCGGCAATAATTACAATTTGCCCTTGAGTTATCCAGCTGAGAGCCTTCTTACTGACGTACGGATCGACGATACGGTCCACGGGTACGGCGGAAACAACCTTGGTCTTGCAGCCGAATTTTTCCAGTGTCTGCTGAAACGCAATCGCGTTCATGACCGTTCCCAACATGCCTAACTGATCGCCGGTCACGCGATCCATACCCTGGGCGGCGACCTGGCCTCCCCGGAAAATATTACCGGCACCGATAATAATGCCAATACCTAAACCTAATTCATGGATCGATTTGACTTCCCCGGCCAGGTATTCCGAGCTGCTGTTCTCAATGCCAAAACCCTGCTTACCGGCGAGCATTTCTCCACTTAATTTAAGCAGGACGCGCCTGTAAGCAGGGTTTGGCATATTTAGATACTAATATTACTTGCCGTTACCGGCTTCACCAATCTCGAAACGCGTAAACCGATTGATTTCTATTTTTTCACCCAGTTTGGCAATCGTGGCAGTCACCAGATCGGATACTTTTTTCTCCGGATCTTTGATAAAGACTTGTTCCAGCAGACAATTTTCCTGATAGAATTTATCCATGCGACCAATGACAATTTTTTCCAGTATGTTGGCCGGTTTACCGGAATTCTCCGCCTGTGCCATGAAAATATCTTTTTCACGGGCGATCATTTCCGCGCTGATCCCATCCCGGTCAATCGACGTGGGATTGGTGGCGGCGATCTGCATCGCTATATCCTTGGACAATGCTATAAAATCATCGGTCTTGGCGACGAAATCGGTCTCGCAACTAATTTCCAGCAAAACACCCAGTCGTCCGCCGGGATGAATGTAGGCATATACCAAACCATCCTGGGCGACTCGGACACCTTTCTTTTCGGCCTTGGCGATACCAGATTTGCGCAGATTCTCGATCGCTTTTTCGATATCACCATTAGCTTCAGTCAGCGCACGCTTGCAGTCCATCATGCCGGCGCCGGTTTTTTCGCGTAATTCTTTTACTTGTTTTGCATCAATATTCATCGGTCTGTATTCTATTCTTTCGGATCCTCGGTGTCGAATTCAACAGGCTCTTTTTCATCCCCGTCGGCATCCACGATCAACTTTGGTTTTACTGGAGTTTTTTTGGTTTTGGCAGAGATTGTTTTGACCGGTTTTTTCTTAACCACTGCTTCCGCTTTGGCTGCGGCCGGTTCACTTTTTTCTTCCGCTTTGGCTATGACCGGTTCACTTTTTTCTTCCACTTTGGCTATGACCGGTTCGACCTTCTCTACCGCTGAATCAAGGGCTTTGGCGACTTCCGGCGCTGTTTCGCTTTCGCCGGATATGTCAATCGCAACGGTAACCGCTTCCGGTACCGGACTGCCGATTTCCGTTTTCTTTTCCACCGGTCTGGCTTCGGACTGAATCTTGGCTTTTTTGGATTCGATGATGACTTCGGCGATACTGGAAATGATCAACTGGATCGTACGGATCGAATCATCGTTGGCCGGGATCGGATAATCCACCAGGGTCGGATCGGTATTTGAATCCAGTAACCCGACGACCGGAATCTCCAGCCGATGCGCTTCGGCCACGGCGGTCGACTCATAATCGGTATCGACGATGATCAGGGCGTCGGGCAGGCGACGCATATCCTTGATGCCGCGATGCTGATCAGCCAGCTTGATTCGCTCCCGGTTAAGCATCTGGATCTCTTTTTTGGTGAGGCTCTCATAAACGCCGGAACCTTCTTTTTCCAGCAACTGCAGCCGCTTGATGCTCTTCTTGATCGTCATGAAATTAGTCAGGGTGCCACCCAGCCAGCGCTCCACCACGTAAAACATACCGCAGCGGTCCGCTTCCTGCTGGACGATTTCCTGAGCCTGTTTCTTGGTACCGACGAACAGCACCTCGCCACCACGATCAACGACGGTCTTGATGAAATTGGCCGCTTTCGCGAATTGTTCAATGGTCTCCTCAAGATTGATAATGTGGATACCGTTTTTTTCCATCAGAATATATGGTTTGAAGCGCGGGTGCCATTTCCGGGTAACATGCCCGAAATGAGCGCCGGTGCTCAATAAGTCTTCGAAATTTAATCCAGCCATAAAACCTTATCGCTTTGAGAATTGGAAATGTTTACGTGCACCGGGCTGGCCGTATTTTTTACGCTCAACCTGCCGCGAATCACGAGTTAATAAACCGGCTTTTTTCAGGATCGGGCGAAAATCGCCGTTGACCTGCTCCAAAGCGCGGGCAATCCCTAAACGGATCGCGCCAGCCTGACCGGTGAGACCGCCACCTGCCACATTTACCGACACATCATAGGACCCGGTCTCCTCGACCGCCTTCAGCGGCTCCATCACTAAGGTGCTGACCGTATCACGACGGAGATATTCCTGGTAGGGACGTCCGTTTACAATGATCTCCCCTTTACCGGGGGTCAGATAGACCCGTGCGACCGCACGCTTGCGCCGGCCGGTCCCGAGATATACTGCTTTTGTCATTTAGATTTCCAACACTTTTGGTGTTTGCGCCGTATGAGGATGTTCCGCACCGGCATAAACCTTCAGGTGACGCAATATCTGACGTCCCAGGCGGTTATGCGGCAGCATGCCCTTCACGGCATTCATGATGATCCGTTCCGGATGTGAACGACGAACCTGCTGCAAATCCATTACCGTGACACCACCGGGATAACCGGAATGCCGGAAATAGGTTTTCTCGCTCTCCTTGTTGCCCGTGACCCGTACCTTTTCGGCGTTGACCACGACGACAAAGTCGCCCATATCCATATTAGGACTGAAATTAGGTTTATGCTTGCCCCGCAGAATCTGCGCAATCGCACTGGCGAAACGCCCCAGAGTTTTCCCGTCGGCATCGGCCACAAACCACTGTTTGTCAATATCGTATGCTGAAATAGTCTTTGTTTTCATTTTATTCACTTCGAAAATAGCTGCTGAAAATAGAATTTATTTAATTATTGAGGCAACTGATATTCTTGAATTACTTTATCTAAAGCAGAATATTATGCCTGATACTGCCGCTAAGCCGAATATCATCACGTCAGATTTCGGCGATCCGGCCGCGACTGATCGTGTACCGTACTTTGCCGACCAGTTTCTGACCAAGATAAGGTGAATTGGCGGACTTGGACTGGATATCCGTTTTGGCAAACACATATTCCAGATCCGGGTCAAAAACCACCAGCTCGGCTTCCCGGCCTGATTTCAGCAGGTCCTGCTCGAAGCCCATGACGCGCCGGGGACCGGTAGTCAACAATGCCACCAGTGTTTCCAGCGCCAGTCCGGCTTCTTTCACCAGAATCCGGTTGACGGCCCCGAAACAGCTTTCCAGTCCGATCATCCCGAAAGGCGCGTTATCGAAAGTACCTTCCTTCTCCTCGATCGTATGCGGCGCATGATCGGTGGCGATGCAATCGAAAACGCCATCACCGACTGCCTGAATCAGTTCCCGGCGGTCCGCTTCACTGCGGATCGGCGGTGCTACCTTCAGATTGGTATCAAATGACAGCAGCGCCTCGTCATTGAAAAACAGGTGGTGAGGAGTGACCTCGGCGGTGATCCGGTCGGATTTCGCTTTCAAATTCCGGATCAGGCGGGCGGCGCCTTTGGTGGAAACATGGGGCACATGCAGCCGCGCTCCCGTCAAAACAGCCAGTTCCAGATCACGATGGACCATGACTTCCTCGGCCAAAGCCGGATTGCCGGCCAATCCCAAACGTGTTGATACATGACCTTCATTCATCAGACCGTCGCCGCGCAAGTCCACATCTTCGGCGTGATTAATCACCGGTACATCGAACATGCCGGCATACTCGAGCGCCATTCGCAGGACGCTGCCGTTTGCCAGCGGTACGCCATCATCGCTGAAAGCTACTGCTCCCTGCTCGAACATGCCGCCCATTTCCGCCAATGCGGTCCCCTGCTGTCCCTGGGTGATGGCCCCGATCGGGTGAATATGCACCGGCAGATCGGCGGCCTTCTCAATAATATTGCGCACCGCTTCCGGTGTATCGATCGGCGGATTGGTATTCGGCATGGTGCAGACGCGGGTGAAACCGCCGGCCAGGGCGGCGCGACTGCCGCTGGCGATCGTTTCCTTGTCTTCCCGGCCGGGCTCCCGGAAGTGAACATGCAGATCGCAGAAACCGGCCGTGATCATGAGCCTTGTACAATCGATCATGCTGAAATCCGGTTCTACTTCAATCCGGCCGATCCGTTCAATCTTGCCGTCGACGATCAATAAGTCCGCCGGATAAGAGCGTGACGCCCAGGGATCGATGATGGTGCCGTGCTGCAACAGCAGCCGGGTCGGTAATTGTCTGATTTCCATCCTTTGCTTCTTTCCTGATTAAATTTTCGGTTTGTCAGATTTTTCGAATTGGCCGCCTAGCAGCAGGTACAGAATCGCCATCCGCGAGGCGACGCCATTGAGTACCTGATCGAGGATAATGGCCTGGTCGCTATCGGCGACACCGCTGTCGATTTCGACGCCGCGGTTCATCGGACCGGGATGCATGATCACGATTTCCTTACGGTGGCGGGCCAGTCGTTCGGTAGTGATACCGAACAGGCTGCGGTATTCCCGCACCGAAGGGATCAGGCCGATGCCCATCCTTTCCCGTTGAATCCGCAGAATATTGACAGCATCCGCCCATTCCAGTACTTCATCGACCCGGTAATTGACCTTGACACCCAAGTCCGTAACGAACGGCGGAATCAGGTTGGCCGGACCGCAGAGCGTGACTTCGGCGCCCATGGTAATCAGTCCGTAGATATTGCTCAATGCCACCCGGCTGTGCAGAATATCGCCGATAATTCCGATCTTCAGGCCGGCAATCCGGCCGAATCGTTCCTGGATACTCATCATATCCAGGATAGCCTGGGTCGGATGTTCGTGGGTGCCGTCACCGGCGTTGATAATGATGGCATCCACGAATTTGGTCAGGTGCCAGGGGGCTCCCGGCGCCGGGTGGCGCATGACGACGGCATCGATCTTCATCGCCTCGATGTTCTGGGCCGTATCTTTGAACGTCTCACCTTTTTTCAGACTCGAGCCGGAGGCCGAAAAATTCACCGTGTCGGCGCTGAGACGTTTCTGGGCCAACTCGAAGCTGATCCGCGTACGGGTGGAATTCTCGAAAAAAAGATTGATAATGGTCTGCCCTTGCAGGGCCGGGACCTTCTTCACCGGCCGATCCAGCACTTCACGGAAGCGGAAGGCAGTATCCAGAATGGTTTGGATATCCTGCCGGGGATATCCTTCCAGACCCAGCAAATGGCGATTTTGCAGCATTATTGGGCTTCCTTGTAGCTGGTTAGCAAAACACCGTCTTCACCGTCGATTTCCTTCAGACGAACGGCGACATGCTCACCCTCATGCGTAGGAATATTCTTACCCACATAGTCGGCCTTGATGGGCATCTCGCGGTGGCCGCGATCCACCAGAACGGCCAACTGCACCGCCGCCGGACGACCGAATGATACCAGGGTATCCAGAGCCGCCCTGACCGTGCGCCCAGTGTACAGTACGTCATCCACCAGGATCACCGTTTTACCGTCAATAGAAAACGAAATATCGGTGGCCTTGACCTGCGGCACCACCAGCCGGGTGCGGAAATCGTCACGATGAAAAGTAATATCCAACGACCCGATCGGCAGGTCCCAATCATTCTGCTTGAGCAGCAATCCGTGCAGGCGCCGGGAAAGCGGTTCCCCGCGGGATTGGATTCCCACCATTACCAGTTTTTCAATCTGTGGATTCCTTTCCACAATTTCAAATGCCAGACGGGTCAGGGAACGTTTGATATCGGCGGTGGTCATTACCACCCGTTGATCTATAGTCATTTTCGGTCCTTTCGCATAAAAAAACCTCCGGGCAGAATCCCGACCGCAGAGGTCGGACTGACCGGAGGCTCAGTATCTGCCCTTTCCATCTCACCGGATTGGATTAAAGGGTTAATTGTCGGACGAATTTAAGGAATTATCTTGAATATGCAGAACAATAAAGCCGGTCGGAAACATTCCCCGGTCGGCCAGCTATTTGAACTATCCGCTACGGAACAGCAGCCACTGTTCCAGTATTTCCTCCGTTACCGAAACTGACGACAAACTGTTCGTCAGATTGATCGTTAAATCAGGATTTTCCTTGCGAAACCAGGTCAGTTGCCGCTTGGCGTACTGGCGGGTTCGCAGCACGATCAGACTCACCATTTCATCATAGCTGAGCTTACCCTCCAGGTGCGCCATTATTTCCCGGTAACCGATTGAATCAAGGGCATGAAAATGCCCTTTTTCCCGGTATCGCAGCAGCGTCCTAGTTTCTTTGATCCAACCGTTATTCAGCATCAGTCCGGTGCGCAACCGGATGCGGGATTCCAGTTCTTCGCTGGTTCTGGTCAATAAAACGGTGAATAAATCATAGGGATATTTCTTTTCGGGCTGCCGGCGGAAATGTTCGCTGGGCGACAGGCCGGTGAACTCATAGATTTCCAGCGCCCGGACCAGGCGTTTACGGTTATTTACGTGGACTTTCAGGGCGTATTCCGCATCCACTTCCCGCAGACGCTTAAATAACGAATCCGGATCGGCTGCGTATTCAGCTTCCAGGCGTTCACGTACGACCGGATCGCTATTGCTGGCACTGAATATTCCCTGATTAATCGCCCGGTAATAGAGCCCGGCCCCGCCGCAGATCAGCGGTTGCCGCCGCCGCCAGCGGATATCCTCGATCACCGCCCGGACCAGCTCGGCGTATTCGCCGGCGGTTATTTTCTGATCTGGTGAGCGAAAGCCAATCAGGTGGTGCGGCACGGCGGCCTGATCGGCCATTGTCGGTTGCGCCGTACCGATTGCCATCCCGGCGTAGATCTGGCGGGAGTCCAGACCGATAATTTCGCCGTCGATCCGCTGAGCTAAAGCGATCGTCACAGCGGTTTTCCCGACCCCTGTGGGGCCGGCAATGACCAGAATGGGAATTTTTTCCTGCATCAATCTTCGAAAAATTACGAATTTCAGACAGGATTCCGATTAGTAAAAATGCCGGATTCAAGTAGTAAACGTACTAAATAAGTATAACTGATATTTGGTCGCAGTATTGCCACTGCAGCGCCATATTGATACTTTTTCCTTACTGGCCCAATCTAATTCCGGATCAGCACCGTTAAATGTGCCAGTGTCATGAGGCCGTTGTGTTCCATAAAATCGATCATGTCGGTCATGAAACCGCTGTCATGCTCCACCGCCTTGCCGAAACTGTAGGTCCATTTGACGGCCAGTTCGTCAGTCAGTCCGCCGTGAAAGCCGCCCAGACCGATCAGGTACAGCTTCAACAAGGCATAATTGAGCAGCAGCCGCACAGCCGCCTTAAAGATATTCTGATAGTCATTTTTCTCGAATATCGGGAACTGGTAACGGAACAGGTAATTGACGCAGTAATTTTCCAGGATGTACTCTTTTTCCGTCATAAAGGGAACAAAATATCGGCCGTAATTGGTATGGTAGCAGTCAACGATTTGGTCCGGTGACAGATCGCGATTGAAACCCAAGCCGCCGAGGAACTGCTCGTGGCATTCCCGGAAGGCGGCGATATTGGTGCCGCGGGCATTTTTTTCATCAAGCAGCGCTTTCAGCAGTGTGAGCTGGCGGGTAGCGTTGACCGGTATCCGCGCCAGCTCATCGGATAAGCCCGGCTGGAGCCGCAACTGCACGTATTCTTCCAGTATGGCCGGAATCGCCGGCCCTTCCCCGCTGTCAATCGACGCCTGTATTTTACTGCTGACCATACCCAGCAGGGTAAGCCGGTCCGATAGGGAAATCCGCCGGTCCTGCACCAGGTCGATGGCAAAATCCCGGACCTCCTGAAAATACCGGGCCAGCGCGAATTGCGCCGCGCTTCCGACCGAATTGACGGCATTGTTCAGGGCAAAGCGCTGATCAAGGTCCAGTTCACCTTCAATAAGCCGGATACCGGCAGGATTCAGCAGCACCTGCCGGGCCGCTTCGGGGCAGGAAATTTCCGCAGCGCCCTCCAAAATATTGTTCACGCTGTTGAACACCCGCGGGTAAGTCAGGCAGGTCTGGGACAGGGCCGCTACTCCCCGGCGCTGCTGCAGAATACACAAACAATCGGGCGTCAGGAACGGGCAGCGGCGGTCGGCCGTCAAACGGATCGTGCCGTAGCGGGCTTCACTTTGGCTGGAGCGGTTCGACTCCACATATTCATCCAGGAGCCGGCGCAGCTCCGTCTCTTCGATCCGGCTATAGTTTTCAAAGGTGTCCTGGTCCAGGTAAATCCGCCACTGATTGCAGCAGGAGTCCTCACAGGCACCACCGACACAGGCAAAATCGGCAAAATATTCCGGATAGCGGATTCTTCGTTTCATTCCGGACGGGCTGTCTGTAGATGTTGATCTGACATGACTGATCCGTTACAAATTCCCTGCCAGTAAATAAAAAAGACCCGAAATGAATCAGGGCCTAATCCGGTGGCGGACGTTCTAATCAGATGATAATGTAGGAGATTCCCAGCGCCAGAGTTTGTTTCAGTTGGCGGCGGGGGGATACATCACTGTCGTAAAACAAGCGGAAATTGAAATTGGTGCTCACAGATTTTGCTACTTTGGCTGTAATCGTCGTATCCCAATTGACGTCAACCTGATCCACGGCCCGCAGATTAGAGAATAACTCCAGTTTGGAAAGCAGTTGAAGATTTTCACTAAAATTCCGCCGGTAATCCGTCACCACCTCGGCACCGAACTCGAACTTGAAATTTTCCGGTGCAGCCGTCTCCGGGTCATCGGCGTAGGGTACAGGATGGTCGCTGGTGATCGTTTCCTTCAGCGAGGCCCCCATACGAGTGGACAACATCTCATTCGGCGCGAAGCCGATGCCGATGCTCTGGGTGAAATAGGCCGGGTCGAAAAAATTCGACACCTCAATCCTGGCCGTATCGCCCGGATAGGAATAGCCCGCCGAATACTGGGTCAATCCGGTGACGGCAACATAGGGATTGACGGCAACACCTTTTTTAAGCGACAATACACTCTCCAACCGGATTTCGTCGGCGGATTTACGGGCGGAATAGTCGCCAACGCGGGTCTTGCCGTAGGAAAATTTACCGCTGTTGTTCATTTTCAGGTTTTCGTTCTCATAGCGGGCGGAACCATTCACATCCACCTGCCAGCTCCAGGCATCTTCGCCGCCGCCGGTCCAGTTATCAAAGCTGTTCTGGGTCAGGTTCAGATTACCCGCCAGTTGCTTATCCCAAGCGGTCGCTGCCGGCTGGGCCGTCAACCCCGCCAGGATAATTATGGTTGCCAGTAAAATATTTGTTCGCATCATCGTCTCATTCCCTTGCTGATAACAGTTCGAGGCAAATTTGACCGGCAGGTTACAGATTATTGACGTTCGATCAGCACCCGCAGCGCCAGATGATCGGAGTAACCGCCCAGCAGCCGGTCGCCGGCCCAGAAACGGTATGGATACCCCCGGTACTCACCCCCCTGCTGGCGGTATTTCGGTTTATCCATGATCGCCAGTGAATTTTCGACGATCCGCAATCCCCGGTCATCAGCCAAACCGGGACTGACAATCATCTGATCGAGGTTGGCATCACGGCCGCGGTACTTGTAGGTGGTGCCGTTGACTTTGCCTTCGAATGGTGCCATCAGGTTCCACAGTAAAACCCGTTCCGATTCCAACCCGTGTCCTTCGCCGTCGCACCCGCCGCAGGCTAATCTTTGTTCTTCGCTGCAGGGTTCCTTGCGCGTAGTCCCGGCGGTCGGATCAGGTCTGTTCAGGACCGCCCCCAGATGGGCATGGACCGAAGGATCGGTGGGTCCATCGTTCAGGTCCCCCATAATCAGGATTTCAGCCGTATGATCCTTTGCCAGAATCTGGTCCACGCGGGTCCGCAGGGTGCGGGCGGCCTTGGCGCGCAGGGGTATCGTCGCTTCGGTTCCGCCGTAGTGCGACGGCCAGTGGTTGACGAACAGATGCAGCTTTTTACCGGCGTATTTGCCGATAATATACAGAATATCGCGGGTGGGACCGGCACTTCCCAAATCCACCGGTATCGGCTCCGATGACAGCACCCGGAAGCGTTGGGCATCGTACAGCAGGGCGCAGTCGATGCCGCGCTCGTCCGGTGAATCGTAATGCACAATCGAATAATCGCGGCCGGGGAATTGCCGGTTCAGCATTTCCAGCACCGCCCGGTTCTCCACTTCTACCAGTCCGACCACGTCCGCATCCAGATCGCTAAGTACTTCGGACAGGTGCTCCAGTTTCTGTTTGAGGATCGCCACCGTAACCTGCTTTCGGCCACCGGCGGCAAATTCTTCATCGTTCGTCGCCGGGTCGTCCTCCAGGTCGAACAGGTTTTCCACGTTCCAGAACCCGACCGTCAACGGTTCCGCCGGTCGCCCGCAGCCGGACAGCAGCAGGAGTGTCAGGAAAACACCGATAATAATAATTCTGCTTTTCATTCTACTCAATCCTTGTCGATTATTTGCGTAACAACCAATTTTCCGAGATACCGGCCGTGGCAGCTCTAATCCGTCCCTATCGCGGGAACTTTCACCGGTAGCTCTCGTAAGCACCAGAAGAGGAGCGGACCGTCCCTCTACTCATCCTACAACCTCCTTGGTTTGGTTAGGTTCGCTCCTCTCTTTTCAAAATCGCCGCCCCCCGCGTGCCGTCCCGCAAAGCACTTATCAATCCATTCACCGCCGATGATGGTATTTCCGTATCCCAGAGAATCCGGTCCGTGGACCGGTCCACCAGAATCCGTCCCCCGGCCCCAATCAGGGCCTGATGCGCCTCGCCGTAGAATTCCAGCGGACACTCGATCCAGTAGATTTCTTTATGTTCGTATACGGCCTTTTTCACGGAGGCAATGACCTGTTCGGCGGCGCCGCCGTAGGCTTCCATCAATCCCCGTTTACCCAGCTTGGTGCCGCCGAAATAGCGGATCACGAACACCACCCCGTTCTCGATTTCCGCCGACCGCAGGGCGTTCAGCAGCGGCAAGCCGGCCGTTCCCGTCGGCTCGCCGGCATCGGACGAAAGCTCTTCCGGCCCCGTCGACAGCCGCAGCCGGTAAGCCCAGCAGATATGGCTGGCGTCGTGAAATTCCTTTTTCAGCCGCTTCAAGTCATCGCTGAATTCCTGCTGGCTTTCACAGGGCACGATAATCCCGATGAATTCCGAACGCTTTTCCTTGAACGTGATCCGGGCGCTGGTGGTCGGTATTTTACTCATGCCGTGTAAATCAGAAGTATTATGCGTAAAAAATTTTGTGGCAATCCACTATCTCTTTGCTCTTTGCTCACTTCTTCCGGAACGACAATTTCACCGGCACGCCCTGCAGATCGAAACTCTCCCGCAGGCGGTTTTCCAGGTAGCGCTGATAGGCCACCGGGACCAGTTTGGGATAATTGCAGAACACGGCGAAAAGTGGTGGTGCGATGGTGACCTGGGTTATGTATTTCAAGGTGATCACCTTGCCATGGACGGCCGGAACCCGCAGGGTATCGGTGGCCTGTTGCAGAAATTCATTCAGCTCGCGGGTGCCCACCTTCCGGCGCCAGCTTTCATGCACTTTTTGCGCCAGTGTCAGAATTTTCGATATTCTCTGATGGGTCAAGGCGGAAATGAACAGCAGCGGATAATGTTCCAGCGATTTGAACTGGTAGGCGATCTCGGCCTGAAAATCGCGCATTGTGTTGGTTTCTTTGGTCATCAGATCCCATTTATTGACCAGCAGGATCAGTCCCCGGCCCTGCTCGATCACATGGCTGACGATCGCCCGGTCGTGGGTGCTGAAGCCTTTGGTGGCATCGATCAGAACCAGCGCCACATGGGAATTGGCTATGGCCCGTTCGGTTCGCACGCTGCTGTAATATTCGATGCTGTCCTTCACACGGGCCTTTTTGCGCAGGCCGGCCGTGTCGGTCAGGATAATCGTTTTACCATACCATTTCAGAGTGGAATCGATGGCGTCGCGGGTCGTACCGGCGATCGGCGTCACGATCGTCTTTTCTTCCTGCAGCAGGGCGTTGGCCAGGGACGATTTGCCGACGTTGGGCATACCGACGATCGCCAGCCGTAACTGCTCGTCGTCGTCACTTTTGCCGGTCCCGCTCAACGGCAGGTTAAGTTTCTTCAGGATCGCATCCAGCAGGTCGCCGGAAAGCCGCCCGCTGAGTGCCGATAGCGGGTGAATTTCTTCCAGCCCCAGTTCATAAAACTGGGCGATTTGAACATCCTGCTCGAGCGTGTCGCATTTATTCACGACCAGCAGGTTGGGCTTGCCGGTTTCGCGAACGAACTGAGCCAGGGCCCGGTCGCTGGATGTCGGGGCCGTCCGGCCGTCGACCATCAGCACTACCAGGTCGGCCTCGCCGATCGCCACCTGGGCCTGCCGCCGGACGGCGGCATTGAAAATATCCAAATCTTCCGGTATGTAACCGCCGGTATCGATGAAAGTCAGGTAATGATTACTCCACTCCACCTCGCCGTAGGAACGATCCCGGGTGATGCCTTCCTGGGCATCGACGATCGCCCGCCGTTCGTTCAGCAACCGGTTGAAGAGCGTCGATTTGCCCACATTGGGCCGACCCACGATGGCGATTACCGGTTTAGCCACCGCTCACCGCCCTGAAAAATTCCCGCGGATGGTCGCCCACCACTTTCACCGGCACGCCTAATTCTGTTGTCATTGTTTCCAGACTCATATCATCCAGGGTCACGACCCCGGTTTCGCTTAAAATTCGTTCACTGAATATAACCATATCCCCCAGTTCCCGTCCCCGCAACTGGGCCACGATATCACCACCGGTCAGCAGGCCGGTGACCGTTACCGATTCACCATAGAAATCATTGCGGATCGGCACGTAATCCACCGCCAGGTTGTCAACCGCCTGCAGGTGCGGTACAAACTGATCACGAAACACCGGCTCGATCAGGTACCCGGAACCGATGGTAATCCTGGTCGGTTGCTTCAATCGGATTTTGGCCGGCTTGAAATCGGCCTTCCAGGTGTTCAGAAAATCCCGGACCTGCCCCACGCCGTTCTCGACCTGGGCGAAATCGCCATAGTAAGCGGAATCGGGTAGATTGACGCCCGCCCGGATGAACCATTCATCGCTGAGAAAAATCAGCCGTTCGCCTGCGGGACTGCGGTACTGCCGATCCAACTGACAGGCGGTAGCAATGAAATTCCGGGCGTATTCCTGATCCACCGCCGGGATGAATGGCAGTCCTTCGCGGTGTTTGGTGAGGCCCACCGGGACGATCGCGATCGACAGTATCCGTGGCGAGAAGCGCGCCAGATCGGCCAGGGTCTGCTCCAGAAAAGCATCGTCGTTCCAGCCGGGACAGAGTACGATCTGGGTATGCAGGGCGATGCCGTTGGCGGTCAGAAATTCCAGCTTGTCCAGCAGTTTGTCGTCCTTGCCGTAGAGAAACATCGCCAGCCGTTTATCGGAATCGGTGACATGCACCGAGATGTACAGCGGCGACAGGCGCTGGTCCACTACCCGCTGCAGTTCCTTCGGACCCATGTTGGTCAGCGTCACATAATGACCGTGCAGAAAAGACAGGCGGTAGTCGCCATCACGAAAGTACAGCGCCGGGCGCATCCCGGAGGGATTCTGGTCGACGAAACAGAAGATGCAGTCGTTGGCGCATTTGCGGATTTTCAAATCTTCAAACGTCAGGCCCAGATCGTCGTCATAATCCTTTTCGATATCGAATTCCGCCACCGTCTCACCGCTGCGAAACCGCAGGGTGACCTCTTCGCTGGCGATCCGAAACCGAAAATCAACAATATCGCGCACCTTCTCACCGTTGATTGCTTCCAATTCATCTCCGGGTTGCAGTTCCAGTTCGGCCCCCAGGCTGTCCGGTTCGATAGCAATGATTTTCATTGGCCGGAAATTAAACCACAGACCGTACAGGTTGCGCTGATTATAACCTGTACAATTCCAACGATTGCTGAACACCACTGGTTGAGCACGATTAGATCACAGTCGGTCAATTTCAATCCTTTTGGTTATAAGTGAGATTAATTGGTACATTTAATTAGTGCCAGTCGATCTTGTCTGGTGGCGACAGGTTTAAAACCAGAAATTCTGGAGTAAACAGTATGAATAATCGTACCACAAAAATTCTGCTCTGGACCCCCCGCATCATCACAATTATTTTTGCCCTGTTTATCAGCTTATTTGCCCTGGATTCCTTCGGCGCAGGCAATGGATTCTGGAAATCGATTGCGGCTTTTCTGATTCACCTGATACCGACCTACCTGGTCGTGATTGTCCTGATCCTGGCCTGGCGCCGGCCCTGGATTGGTGCCGTGGCCTATATCGGATTGGGGATTTTCTATATTGTCTGGGCCTGGGGGCGGTTTCATATCAGCGCTTATTTCGGTATCTCGGGACCGCTGTTCCTGATCGGTGGATTGTTTTTAATCAGTTGGTATTACCGACTGGCTTTATCCGGAAACAAATATGCTGATCAGTAACAATATTACTAAGTATATTTAATCTGCATCACCGTGTAAAATGACGATTTAAACCAACCTTTTTTAAATGGGGATTAGGCTATGAATATTACATGTCTGACGGTTGCCAAGGTAGTGCTGTTTTGCTTTTGCACAATCGGTTTTTCGACTGGGAAAGCAACTGATAATTCAGTCTTCACAAGGACTCGCGCCCTCCAATTTGGTGTAGAAAAAGATATTAACTTGTCAGACTACAATGGACTCAACCTGACATATCGTGTTTACAATGGACCAAAACGATCCAGAGATATTGGCTTAAGTTTTACCTACTCTAAATCAATCGGTAAAGAAAGTAATAATATAACCGGCGGCTGCGACCGGAAAAAAGACCTGCTGGATATTGTACTCACCAACCATTTCAACCGCTATGGAAAAACCGTTAGTGATATAAAACCATTATATGGTATTGGTCCTTACTTTGGCTACAGTAAGTCCACAGAAGAATTTGAGTATTCAAAAGCTGGCGGCTATTATTTAGATAAAAAAACAAGGTAATTAGTTAAAATTCGGACCAAAGTGAATATTGACCAGTTTTTGATAGAGATTTTCCTTTCTGTAGTTATACCTGAATTCCATTTCTTTGAGGTATAAATGGAAGTAGGATTTACTAACTCCATGGTACTTCAAAAGTCTTTCTTTGGCAAAGGACCAAAAGCCTTCAAGTCCATTAATATGCCGTCTTCCATTCCCAAATTCTTTCCCATGATCAACTGTGAGATGTTTGCCGTAAAATCTCAAAGATTTATAGGATTTAAACTTATCAGTGTAAAACACACTTCCTTTTTCAGCATGTTGTCTGATCTCATTCATAAGAGTTTCGGCAGAGACGTTATCAACAATTGCGGTGAGTATTCTACCCTGACGTTCCAACATCCCGAATACCTTTACTTTCTCTCGAGAACCACGTCCCCGTGGTCCCTTTCTTCGTCCACCAAAATAAGATTCATCACATTCAATTTCACCAGACAGTTTACGATATTCCTCTACCAGATAATCAAAAATATCCAGGCGGTAATTCATATAGTGGTTTTTAACCTTGTGGTAACTCCAACCAAGGTCTTTGGATGCTTTATTGGCCGGAATTTCCAAGCTGAAGTAATGAAGAAGTTGGAGGTCCTTCGCAATCGGACTGGGACTGTATTTGTGGCTGCACCCACTACATTTGAAGCGCTTGTCTTTAAGTACGTACAACGTTTTATGACCACATTTCGGACACTGTTTCCCAGCTATTATTTTTCTAATGATTTCCAGCATAACCAAATGAATTCAACACTTGGTCCGAAAAATGCATAATCACCAAAAACAAATAACTATTTTGCAGTTGGTATATCAACCATTATTGGAATAGAATATTTTATTTCATCCTCGCTGAGCATTAATGCTGAATACGGCACCCTATTCTTTTATTCATTTGAAGAAAATATTCTTGGTTACTGGAAATCCAACGACTTGGACCAAGGCTATACCCTTGACCGAAAAACCACGCAGAAATGGCAATCATACCATATTGAACCAAAGAATGTTTTATTGGGCATTTCTTTCCATTTCTAACCAATAAATAGAACATGTACCGCATTTCAACGCAGAACTGGGAATCGACTGGAATCCACCGCGGTATAAATTGGATTTCGGCGTTGACTGCATTGAACGAGTAAAGGAAAGATATCCAGCTTATTAATCGTAAAACCAATTCCATTTCTCATATTTCTCAAATATCTTTCCAGCACTCTCAGGCGCCTAATCAGGTGCTATTAATTCAATGATAATCGAATATCAGATGAATCCGGACTGGCTTTGGTCGCTGATTTTTATCGGTTACCTGGAAATGCACTACCGTTTCCGGTTCTTCCCGTTCAGCCGCTATTTCCGTCGCGAGCCGGAAATCCTGGCCGACGCCCCCCATCGCCTGAATCCGGGGCAGCCGCTGCCGGTCACGATCCTGATCAAGGATGCCCACCGCTTCCCGATCACCCTGCTGGACGTCCGCCTGGTGCTGACCGACGACAACGGTGGTAAAATCGTCACTGAAAAGAAATATTCCCGGCGGCTGACCGATCCCTGGTTCGAGGATATCATCACCATCGCCACCGGCGAGTTGACCGATCCGGTGACAATCGCCGCCGACATCGCCTATCGAATCAACGGCCGGCCCAAATGCGTCCGCAACCATAATGTGCCGACTTCGCCTGCCTTTCCGCTGCTGACCACCATTGCCGCCGAGCCATTGCCGGGAGCTACGGAATATTTCTGGGGCGACCTACATTATCACAGCTCATTCACCGAAGATTTCGTCGAATTCGGCGCACCGCTGACAGCAACCCGGTCCGCCGCCGCCGCCCTGGGCCTCGACTTTGTGGCCGTCTCCGACCATTCCTACGACCTGGACAACACCAACGACTCCTGGAAAATCAATGACCCGGAGCTGCAAAAATGGCGACGGTCTCGGACTGAAATCGCGGCACTCAACACCAGTGCCGGACTGCTCCTGCTGCCGGCGGAAGAGGTCACGGTGCGCAATGCCCGCGGTCGCAACGTCCACCTGCTGGTATATAACCATGCTGATTTCATCGCCGGTTCCGGCGACGGCGCCGAAGTCTGGGGACAAAACCGGTCCGAGCACGACATCGCCGGCGTGCTCAAATTGCTGGGACCGGACGCACTGGCGATCGCGGCCCATCCCGGCGTGGTAACACCGCCGCTGGAATGGCTGCTGATCCGCCGCGGTCGCTGGGAGCAGGCGGACCGGAGCACGGCCGGTCTGGCCGGATTCCAGATCGTCAACGGCGCCTGGGACAGGGGCGCCCATCGCGGTCTGCGTCACTGGATACGGCTGCTGTTGTCCGGGCGGCGCACCACCATTGTTGCCGGTAACGATGCCCACGGTAATTTCAATCATTTTCACCAGATCGGCCTGCCCATGGTCAGCACCCGCCACCACGGCGACCAGATTCTGGGGCGCTGGCGCACCGGCGTCCTGCGTTCGGGCGAATTGACTGCGGGAAATATCCTGACAGGAATCCGTCGGGGGCGCTGCATCGTCAGCGACGGACCAGCCCTGTTACTGACCGCCGTCACCGACCGCGAGTATTCGCTGGGCGACGTCATTCCCGGCGGGCAATTTACCCTGCTGGCCGAGTGTCGATCGTCAGTGGAATTCGGCGCCTTGCGCGAATTGCTGGTTTATCACGGTCATATTGGTGATACCAGCGAAAAACTGGTATTGACCAGGCACTGGTCCGACGGGCAGTTCCGGACCGAAACAAAGCAGGCGCTGGACTTTCCCCGAGGTTCGGGGTACCTACGGGCCGCCTTGACTACCACCAGCGGTAGGCGCTGCCTGTCTAACCCGATCTGGATCGAAAATGACTGACCGACCCGATTTCGAGCAGGCTTGGCAACGGAAATTCGGCAGCGCCCTGGATGCGGTAGCCGGACCGGAAATCCGTCGGCAAATCGCCACCGGTAATGAAAATCTATCCGATGAATCGACCACCGTCGAAATTATCGAATGGTCCTGTGCTGCCATGGCGCGACTAGACCGGTCACTACCTGCAATCACCTGCCGTGCTGTGATGACCCGCTGTGCCTGTCATTACCCGGTCGAGAATTTGGAACCAATTGCCGCCTACTACCGGAATACCGCCGACCTGGCCGGCGCCCAGCGGCTGTTGCAGGCACAGTTCGAGTCGTATCTCCGCAATGTGCTGGAATTAGATGCAACCGCTGTAGACTGGATCGTCGCTCAGGGCTGGGGCGCCGCCGGTATCATCGACGGGGAGCGGATCATCGCCACTAAAATTCCCAAAAGCGGTAATCTGATGGAATATCTGGGAAACGATCACCGGCCGGCCGGTGACGGTTGAACTGCTGCAAAGCGTCCTGCAGGGCGATCCGGTCTGCCGGTTTGCGATTCAAATAGTCAAGGAGTAAACCGATGCCAGAAACTACCGCCGCCGGCGCCTGCCTCTGCGGCGCCGTCAAATTTGAAATCACCCTGCCCACTAAATGGTGCGCCCACTGCCACTGCACCCTCTGCCGCCGCAGCCACGGAGCCGCTTTCGTGACCTGGTTCGGGGTCGCCACCGAACAATTCCGCTTCATCGCCGGAGAAGAGCAGGTTAAATGGTATTTTTCAGCACCGGAATCGCAACGCGGATTCTGCACAACCTGCGGCAGTCAAATTCTGTTCAGATCGACCAAATGGCCCAGTGAAATGCACATTTCCCTGTCCAATATGAACGACCCCATCGATCGGCAACCGACGATCCACGTCTATTTCGACACCCACGTGGACTGGCTCGAATTCAATGACGATTTACCGCGCCAAGTCGATCCGGACTTGAATGATCGGTAACGGGCAGTATCAGGGCAACGGTTCTGGCAATGACTTTATTCTCGGTTACCATTCGATCTGGCTCGTCGGCCAGACCTTCTATCATAACCGGCGTTGGGGATCGCTGTTCATGCTGGGATTGATCCTGGAAGTGATTCGAATCAATATCTTCTAAACGCGCGGATGCCATCAGCCCAACCGGCTGATGGCATCCGATTTCAATAATTAAATTATAGCGAATTACTGTTTCTGAAACTTGGCTTTCTGATCCTTGAAATACTGGTCTTCCGGCTGAAGTTTGATGCACTGTTCGATGATCGCCAGCGCTTCAGCGCTACGCCCCAGTTTCCAGAGCACCTCCGCTTCCGTATCCATTAAGCCGGCCCGATCTTCCGGCAATTTGTCAGCAGCCAGAGCGACCGCTTTACGAATCTTAATCAGAGCGTCTTCGAGGTTGATTCCCAGTTGCGACATCCGCCAGGCATAGCCGTTCAGATCGGCGGAAGTGGCGGCGGACTCGTGCTCCAGAAATTCCATCAACCGGACATAGATATCCACTTCGGCTGACGTGTCCTTCTGACTACGGTAAAACCGCTGCAGTACATTATAGGCATCGGCGAAATAAGTCTCATCGGCACTACTGGCCAGATATTCCTTCAGGGACCGGTCCGATTCTGTCAGCAGGGTTTGATTGGAAGCGACCCGGTAACGGGCCATTTCCTGATCGCCATCGGGGATATTCAGCGCCTTCAACCAGTAAGACAGCGCCGCCAGCCGATCCTGGCGCTCCTCATATTTTTCCGCAATCCGCACCGCCAGCGAGTCGGTCGCGGGACTGGCCTCGAAGCGGGCAGTCAGGTCGGCAATGGTGCCGCGGTTAGCCCGGATTCTGGTCAACTCGGCCAGGAAAATATCGACCGGACGATAACCGACGATCCGGTCCACTTCGTTGCCGGCGGCGTTGGTGAATACAATTGTGGGATAGCCTGGCAGACGAAAACGATCACGCAGCTCCGGGCCGGCATCTTTTTCGGCATCAATTTTCAGGCTGATTAAATTTTCAGCGGCGAAATCGATCACATTCTGATCGGGGAATACATCGGCATCCAGCCGTTTGCACCACCCTCACCATTCGGTGTAAAAGTCCAGCATGATCAGCTTTTCACCGGCAGCGGCCTGGGCTTCCGGGAACGTCAGATTCGCCCAGGGATATTGGGGCGCCTTGGTCGTACAGGCGATCAACAGCAGTACTCCGGTCCAAAGAAGGGATTTCTTCATCATTTCTCCTGATTTTTCGGTTCCGTTCAATCGGATTCCTGGGGCCGGACCGCGCCATTACGCAGTTCGGCCGGTTGCAGACGATAGCTCAAATATAGAAACGGTGTGTCAATCACTGCCACCAGCAGTTTGAATAAATAGGTGGTGATAATCACTTCCGTCAGCGCCGCCGATGGTAAAATATTCTCGGTCCGACCGAACAGCGCCGGCAGAATCGCGAACGCTAATCCGGCGAAAATAAGGCTGTCCAGGGCCTGACTGACCATAGTGCTCAGGTTATTACGCAACCAGAGATGGCGACCATCCAGTTTGGTCTTCCACAGGTGGAAGGCCCAGACGTCGTGAAACTGGGATACCAGGTAGGCTACCAGACTGGCGATCACGATGGCCGGTCCGGCGGAGAAAATCGCCTCCATGCCGGCACTGGCGCCCCAATCGACCGAATTGGGCGTGAACTGCAGGATAAATTGCGACATGACCAGGTAAAACAGGGCCGCGAAAAATCCGATCACCACGGCCTGGCGGGCAGCGGCCCGGCCCCAGTGCTCCGACAACAGATCGGTCACGAGGAAAATCGATCCGTAGACCACGTTACCGCCGGTGGCGGACAGTCCGAACAGGTCAAATTGCTTGGTGACGAAAATATTCGCCAGCACAATCGCCATGGCGATATATCCGTACAGCCAGATTTTTCCGAGCCGGAAAGCGATCAGCGTAAAACTGAGTCCGATGATGGTCTGGAGGATAAATAACAGTTCGTTGCTCATGCCGGCAGCATCTTTCTCAGTGCGGCCAGGAAAAACTGTGGCGGCCGGACCGCCCGACCATCGCGATCGGTGAAACAGTGTTCGGTATAACCGCTGGCATGCAGTCGGACGCCATCCCGGGAGCGCACTTGATATTCAATCCGCAGCCGGGCCCGCGGCAGGGCCGGGATAACGGTATGTACAACTAGTTCTTCTTCGAACCGGGCCGGGGAATGATATTCGCAGTGGCTGGTTAAAACCGGCAGGAAAAATCCCCGGGACTCAATATCCGTTACGTTCAGGCCATAGCTGCGCAGTAATTCCGTGCGGGCGGCCTCAAAATACTCCAGGTAGCGGCTGTAATAGACTACTCCCATCTGGTCCACGTCCCGGTAGAAGACCCGCGTATGATACTGGTAGGCGATCATTAATCTTCGCTGTAGCTGCCGATATTATCGTAGCGCTCCAGACGCTGCTGCAGCAGCGTTGCCCGATCCAGCGCTTCCAGGCCGGTCAGTTCCTCCAGGATGATATCCCGCAAAATGGCGCCCATGGCCCGTGCATCGCGATGGGCGCCGCCCAGCGGTTCCTCGATGATCCGATCACAGATTTTCATTTCGAGCATATCGGCGGCGGTCACGCGCATGGCATCGGCGGCCTCGGCCGCTTTGGCCGCATCGTGCCACAGAATCGAAGCACAACCTTCGGGACTAATTACCGAGAACCAAGTATTTTCAAGCATTAGAAAACGATCGCCGACGCCGATACCCAGGGCGCCGCCGCTGGCGCCTTCTCCGATCACGATGATCAGAATCGGTACGGCAATCAGGGACATTTCAAACAGGTTGCGGGCGATCGCTTCGCCCTGGCCCCGTTCCTCGGCATCGATACCGGGATAAGCCCCGATCGTGTCTATCAGACAAATGATCGGCAACTTGAATTTTTCCGCCATTTTCATCAACCGCAACGCCTTGCGGTAACCATCCGGACCCATCATGCCGAAATTCCGGTACAAATTTTCGGTCGTATTGCGGCCTTTCTGCTGGCCGATGTAGAGTACCGATTTACCGTCGATTGTGCCAATTCCGCCGATCACCGCTGGATCATCCCGGAAAAACCGGTCGCCATGCAGCTCCAGAAAATCGGGGGACAGGTAGTCGATATAATCCTTGCTGTAGGGTCGCTTGGGATGCCGGGCCAGCTGCACCCGCTGCCAGCGTGACAGATTGCCGTAAATCCGGCGGATCAGCCGTTCACGTTTCTGTTCCAGCTCGGCGATATCCTTGGACAAATCATTACCGGAAATGCTGGACGAGCGTAATTCCAGTAATTTATCTTCAAGTTCCTGAATCGGTTTTTCGAATTCAAGGATATAATTATTAGCCATTTCAGCCGCCAAAAACTGATTTTAAAATAATTTCCAAATCCAGCGTGAAATTCTGGTGCTGAACATAATAATGGTCCAGTAGACGCCGATCTTCCGTTGAATAAGGAATTTTCCTGATGCGGTCCAACCCGGTAAGTCCCGGTCGGAACATGATACCCGGGTCAGTTGCGGAAGTCTGAACCAGTGTCGCCCCAACGAAGCTCATCTTTCCGACTATTATTTGCCACAACAGTGGTAATCTGGCAATAAAACGGTTACCCGATACCAGCATACCCGCTTGGAATTTCGTTCCGTCCGGCCCCCAAAACTCGATTTTTTTTCCGGCGCCGGCTAATTTCTTCAGGAAAATTACCGGGGCTGCCGGCACCAGCAGAATAGTCGAACCGATCAGGTCGAAGAGCCGTTTTGATATTTTATTCAGACGGTTGTACAGGGGATAATTGATATTAATGAAGGAAAAATCGCCAATTTCCTCCACCAGCGCCTTTCCTAATAGAATATCCTGTTTCTGGGGAACCATCCGGTAAATCAGATGCAAATCCTTGGTCTGTACCATTATCCGCAGAATCGCCTCGTTGGTGAATTTCCCGGTGGAAAAAATCACTTCGCCGATCCCTTTCGTCCGGACGATATCACGCAGGTCGGTCAAAGTGCCCAGAAACGGCAGCGGCAGACGTTCGGGATCATCGACCCGGTCATCGCAGAAACCGACCAGTTCCAGACCGGTATCGAAACGTTTGATCAGCCGGTCGGCGATGCGTGCGCTTTCCGCATCGGACCCGATGATTAACGTCTTGCGGGCAAACAGCAAATCCCGGTGATTGTGAACCGATCGGAAAACCCCCCTTGATATCAGATAATGAATCAGGATGCGCCAGCCCGGCAGCAGCAGACTGATGATCGACGAGGCAACCAGGATGATCAGGCGCGAAAAGGCGTACTGCTTGAAAAAATAGGTAAAGGTCACCGCGATCAGGAAGCCCGTGAACGATGACAGAATCGCCCGCGAATAGGATAAATTGAAGCGGGAATACAACTGAAACACACTGCCGACGATCAGCCAGAAAACAATATAGACGGCCGGCACCAGCCCGTGACTGGCGGTGATCGGTTGATAATCACCGAATTTCAAGGGAATGGCGATCAGGAACGCGGCTGTAACCACCAGACCGTCCAGAATAATCGAAATAATCTGGGAGCGCCGGCTGGCAACCTGGGCCAGGGATTTGCGCAGGTAAATGCCCAGTCGGATGCCCAACCGCATCAAGATACCCTGCCCCCGGGAAAAGTGTTTATCGGCGAATAATATCATGGCGTTGTAAAAGGCATTCAGACTGTCGTAGGGCGCCGATTTGACCGATTCACCCTGGTAGTGAATGATCTGGGTGGCGGGCACATAATGGACTTCATAACCAGCTTCGTTGACCCGGTAACAGAGATCGAGGTCCTCCCCGAACATGAAAAAACGCTCGTCGAATCCATCCAGCGTGCGGAACAGGTCGGCACGTATGAACATGCAGGAGCCGCTGATCGCATCCACCCGATGTACCTGGTCGGGATCGAGATAGGTGAGATTGTAGCGGTTGGCCCATTGGGAGCGGGGGAACAACCGGTTCAGTCCCAGCGCCTTGGGCAGAGCCACGCCCAAAGACGGGAATGAACGCTTGCAGGCTGGTTGCAGGCTGCCGTCGGCGGTTAATATTTTGGGACCGATCATTCCCACCGTGGGATTGGTCTCAAGGTAATCGACCAGAACCGCGATCGTGCTTTCCTGAATGATCGTATCAGGATTGAGTATCAGGAAATAATTCCCGGCTGCCCGCCGGGCGGCCTGATTGACGGCCCGACCAAAACCGGCGTTGACCGCGTTAGTGATTAAACTGACGTCGGGATAATTCTTTTTCAGAAAATCCGCCGTCCCGTCAAATGAATTATTTTCGGTGACGATGATTTCCAGGGAACCGGCGAAATCGGATTTATGGACAGCACGCAATGCTTGATCCAGATACTGCCTCACATTAAAACTGACTATCAGGACCGATACGGCAGGTGTCGGCATGGCGGCTTTATTTTATCTTTCCGATCAGTTTCCAGAAACGCAACCGCCAGACCATCCACATGGCTTCAAACATGATTTTATGGCTCATCTTCGATTCGCCGATAGTCCGGTCGATGAAAATAATCGGGTGTTCGGCAATTCTAAAACCCTTGACAGCCGCCCTGAAATGCATCTCAATCTGAAACGAATAGCCCTGCGACTGGACGGCACCGAGGTCGATAGCCTCCAACGCCAGGCGGCGCCAGACTTTGAAACCGGCGGTACTATCCTTAATCGGAATGCCGGTGACCAGCCGCGAATATATATTGGCGCCATAACTGAGTGCCAGCCGCCGCAGCGGCCAGCGCACCACACTGATGCCATCGCAATAGCGGCTGCCGATCACCAAATCATGATTGTCAAGTTTCTTGATCATCGCCGGAATTTCATTAGGATCGTGGGACAGATCGGCATCGATCTGGGCAATTACCTCAAAATCACGATCCAGTGCCCATCGGAACCCATGACAATAGGCCGTACCCAGTCCACCCTTCTCCGCCCGCCGTTCCAGGTGGAGGTTGGGATAATCCCGGCGGAGCGACTCCACCAGATCGCCGGTACCATCGGGAGAGTTATCATCGACGATCAACAGATGATAATCGGGATCAAGGACGAAAATTTTCGCCAGCAGGTTGGGAATATTCTTGTGTTCGTTATAGGTCGGTGAAATGATCAGGGTCTTCATAATATACCTTGTGCACGAATGGTTGCGAGCGCTGTCGGCAGCGAATAAGCACGGATTCCGGTCGCTGCGACAGTCCGGTCGGTGACCAGTCCGCCGCGTAACGGCCGGGCGGCAATCTGGCGCAGCGAAGCAGTGCTGATCGGCGTGATCAGGTCTTCCGCAAGTCCGAAGGAACGGGCGATCAGCCGGGCGAAATCCAGCCGGTTCAGATAGTCGCTGCCGGCATAATTATAGACGCCGGTCAGGCGGGTTTCGATTGCCTGCCGGATCATCTCCGCCAGTCCGACCGTCCAGGTCGGGTTATTCCACTGATCGTCTACCACTTTGATCGACTGGCCGCAGCGCAGTGAATCGACCACCCATTTCAGAAAACTGGCCCCGGTATGAATCGACGCCCCGAACACAACGTTGGTCCGGATTACCGTCCAGTCCATCGTCCCACCGATTAACAATTCCTCCGCAGCAAGTTTGGTCAGACCGTACTGGTTGATCGGATTGGGTGGATCGGTTTCCCGGTAGGGACCGGCGGCACCGTCAAAAATATAATCGGTCGAAATCTGGATGAAATGCCCGCCGGCCGGCAGCACCATCAGCAGGTTTTCCACGCCATCGACATTAACCCGCCGGGCCAATTGCGGTTCACGCTCGCACTGATCGACGTTGGTCAGCGCGACCAGGTTTACGATGACATCCGGTCGCCAGTCAGTCACTGTTTGACAGACGGTGCCGGGATCGGTTATATCAAGCTGGACGCAGGGGCAGTCGTAGCCGAGACTGTCGACCAACGCCAGGTCGCCGGCCAGGACCTGCAAATCCGGCGTCAGCAACGGAATTAAATCGGCCCCCACCTGTCCGCAGGCGCCGGTTACTAAAACTTTGGGTAATTTGCCTTCGGCCGCCATCTGGTCAGTTTATTGTTCCACAAAAAATGAACGGGCGATAATGTCCAACTGCCGCATCAGGATCGCCTTATCCTTGCCGGGAAAGAAGATCAGCAAATTAACCTGATAAGTACGGTCGGTAATGCCGTCATAAAAAATGTAGTGTACGAACGGCCCGCCCTGCGGCTCGACCTTTTCTTCCCAGAGCCCGGTCACACGCCAGGCGGACCAGTCGGCGAAATCGACAGCCTTGACGGTAAATTTGTAATCGGTGAAGCGCACGTTGCCATAATACTGATCCGGGTATTCGGTCGCCAGGCGGCCGGCCACGACACTGTCGACGAGCTGCTGCCCGTCCTGCCATTGGACCGATATCCAGCGATACGGCAAATCGCGGCCCATCCAGAAGAAATTCCTGATTGAATCTTCGGCGAGTATTTCGAAACCCCAGGGAATTTTCATGCCCCAGCCGAAGTTCTGATAAATTCGCTTCTCCACCGCTTCCTGGCGGACCTTATCGAACAGATACTCGCCCTGACGCATTTCGAACAGCCCATCGAACTGCTCTTTCAACCAATCCCGATTGCGGATTAATTCAGTGACCAGATGTTCCTCATCCCGGGCACTCAGCACCAGAAAAAGCTGGTTTTGGGCATGTTGATCATGGCTCAGGTAAATCGCCTCACCGCCGTTTTTGGATGCGGCATAACTGGCGGCCGGCAACAGTTGTTTGACCAGCCGGTTGCCGGGGTTGACCGGGTCGGTGCCTAATCCGGTCACGATGAAATTGACGTGGGTGTTATACCGGTTGTATTCCTCCACTTTGGCCGTCTGAATCACATATAGCGGTTCGGGCTGCGGCGTAAACAGGGTATCGGAAAAAATAGTGCTCAAGGCCCGGCGGACCGCCGCCGCCTGCGGTTCGGGTGTAATAACAATAATTTTATTATCGTCACCGATGGCATCGCGCAGCGAACCACATGCGCCGACAATAATTACCACGCTGGCAATCAAAATAATCCGAACTGGCATTTTCATAGATTTAATTCCGCTAATAACGATGGAATTTCAGGCTAATGAATTTATTATCATAATCAAAACAGCAGCACTAGTTGCCCGTCTGAGATTGAACAGGTCTGGTCCGGTTCAGTCAGCCAGGATGAAATTCGCCCGCACTTTATCCAGCAGCACTTCCTGAACCTTGATCCTGACAGCCAGTCCCAGACAGTACTTCTGCTCGCTGCGCCGCCCGGTCAGGCAGTAATGTTCCTCGTCAAAACTGAAATCATCGGCAGTCAGCGTCTCGACGTGCACCAGCCCTTCCACCAGCGTATCGGCCAGTTCCACGAAAAATCCAAACTGGATGACGCCGGAGATAATTCCTTCGAAGGTCTCGCCGAGATGTTCCTGCAGCCAGCGCAACTGTTTGATCTTGGTGTATTCCCGCTCGGCCTGCAACGCCTTCAGTTCGGCCTGAACGGCCGCTTCGCAGACGCTGCTCAGAACCGGCGGGAGGGTCTCTTTCAAATAAAATTCCGTCTGAAAATAGTACTGCTTGATCAACCGGTGCACGACCAGGTCCGGGTAGCGCCGGATCGGGCTGGTAAAATGAGTATAGGCGCGGAAGGCCAGCCCGAAATGCCCCCGGTTGACCGGCAGATAGACCGCCTTGGTCATAGACCGCAAAGCAATATTTTCCACCAGATACTTGTAGGGTGACTGCTCGACACCGGCGATTATATCACGCAATTGGGCCGATGTCAGTTCGTCGGTGGCGGTGCCGTGGTAGATTTTCAGCCGGCGCAGCAGGTCCAGCAGGCGCACCACATCGGTGCTCTCCGGCTGATCGTGGATGCGGTATAAAAACGGCCGCTGATTAGGTGCTTTTCCGGGAATCCGTTCCGCTACCAGCCGGTTGGCCAGCAACATGCATTCTTCCACCAGCCGGTGACTGTCCAGCCGTTCGCCGGTGGTTATTTCACGGGGAATACCCTCGGGTGACAGCGTGAAAATGGACTCGGGAATATCAAAATCGATACTGCCCCAAGCACTGCGCTGGCGGTGCAGGAAGCGGCTTAATTCCAGCAGCAGCAATAACTGCCTGCGGACCGGGTGAGCGCTGCGACCATCAAGAATCTCCTGGACCTGGCGATAGGTAAAACGGTAATCGCTGTTGATGACCGCCGGAACCACCTCGAAACCGGTTACCGCAAACTTCCGGCTCAGCTTGATCCGTGCCGTCAGGGTAAGGCGGTCGACTCCCGGTTTCAGGGAACAGAGATCGCCCGACAGCGCTTCCGGCAACATCGGGACCGTACCTTCGGTGAAGTACACCGATGTTCCGCGGTTCAATGCTTCCCGGTCAAGAGGAGAACCGACCGGGATGAAATGGCTGACGTCGGCGATATGCACACTCAGTTGGTAACCGTCAGCGGATTCTTCGATCGACAGCGCGTCGTCGAAATCGCGGGCCGTCTCGGGATCGATGGTGACAGTCAACAGATCGCGAAAATCCTGGCGTTGCTTACTTTCCTTCCGGACATCGGCTTCGGAGAATCCTTGGGTCTGGGTCAAAACCTTGGCAGGGAATTCCGTATCGTATCCGTAACGGCTGAGAATTATGGCGAGGTCGTTCATCGGATCGCCGGCGGCGCCGATTATCTTGGTAATAACCACCGTGATGGGACTGTTCTGGCTGCCCCAGTCCTTGACCACGGCCACCACCGTCAAACCGGGCGTGTACTTGATCGATCCGCCGGCCAGAATTTTAATACCCCGGGCCGGTGTCAGCGGCTGCACAGCCAGCCAGTCGCTGGAATTTTCCCGATAGACGGTACCCACGAACCGGTCGGTACCGCGCCAAATTACCCGGTCGATCGCTCCGCTGGTAGATTCAGCCAACCGGCCTTTAACCCGCACCCGGACCCAGTCACCATGGACGGCATTGCCCATCTGTCGTCGGCCGACAAAAATATCGGGACGGTCGGTGTCGGATATTACGAATCCGAAACCTTTCTGGTTGACGACCAGCTTACCTTCCCATTCGTTTTCAGCAAGCTTGACTTTATACAGTCCCCGTTTCACGCGGCCGATCAGTCCTTCCTCGGTAAAGCGCTGGAGCAGGGAGCTCAGTTGATTGATATCCTGTTCGGCGACTTTCAGTTGCTGGACCAGATCGCGTTGGCGGAAGCTGCCGGCGGCGTGGGATTTGATATATTCCAGTAAATTTTGTTCTAAATTGCTTTTATTTTTCATTATCATTGGTTTGAATTTAGTGTGTTTTACAACCGCCCGGTAAGTCGAACATGCAATTTCCCCTCCGCTAACCGATCGCTGCGGCCAATACCATAGCCGACCTCGACAATCGTTCCCGCCGAGCGCTGAACCAGGGCCAGCCCTAATCCAAACGGCAACGGCCGGTACACGTCCTGGCCGCCGATATCGCCGAATAACAGTAGTTGCAGGTTTTTTCCGGCCCGGTAGATCAGTTCCAGTTGTGTCAGCATGACCCAGGGAGCCTGGAAAAAATCCTCCCGGTAACCGCGCAGCGAACCGGTGCCGCCGAATTTCACCATTTCCGACTGGTGCAGCGCGGCCTGTTTGACCGTGGTGCCCTGGAATCGCAGCGCCGGATGAAAACTCAGTAACGGAAGCACCCGGAAATAGTAGGCCGCCTGCAACTGATATCGCCCGCTGCGGCTGGCGGTAGCGGTCTTCCGCTCGCCGAATGCGCCGTAAAATTGCCAGGTCCCGCCTTTTTGGGGCAGCCAGCGATCGTCACGGCTGTCACCGCTGCCGGAACAGAACAGCAGGTTGCTGGTAAGGGCGGTGACGCCGGCCGAATCGCCTTTTTCCGTCGGCACAACCGTGATCCGTTCCGAGCCGAGCCGCCACTGGCCGCGATCCGCTAGAACCGCTACTACGCCAGCCGAAATTTCCTTTTGCACATACCAGCCCTGCTCCAGATTCTGCCGGAAGGAGGCGGTCAGGCCGATCGGCAGTGAAAGCGGGTGCGGTTCCTCAATCGCCAGGGCGATATTCTGGGACAATTCATCCTTGCGACGCCACTCGATATCGACAGTACCGGCGCTGCGCCAGGCATTTTCCAGGTGCAGGTCCAATTGGCCGGTCAACTGCCAGTCCCGGTCGGCTTCACGACTCAAGCCGGCAATTCCGCTGAAACTGCTGGCGAAATCGGGCCGGACCCGGATAACGGCGGCGATCCGGTCGTCAGCATAGCGGCCCCAGGCCAATTCCGTCTTTTCATTCAGGAATGGATAGGTCTCTCTGATTCGACTCAGGACCGATTCGGCCGCGCCCGGAGATTCCGCCGCCAGAATATGCCGGAACAGCATTCGTTTCACGGCAAGCGCTATTTCACCGTCGTCGCTGAACACCAGGGAATCGACCTGCCGGCGATGTGTTTGCAGCGAATAATCGAGTCGCAGATCGTCACCACGATTGACGCCGGACAAGCTGAACTGACTGCCCCAGTCACCAGCCGCCAGCAACAGCGAATCCAGCCGCTGCACGATCGCCAGCGAATCGCCCGCAGAGAATTCCAGTCCGGTGGCCGATATCGAAACAACTACCGTTTGCGCCGGAACGGCGATGGTGGTCGCCAGCAGCAGCAATATTCTAGAAAAACGCACGCAGTTCTCCGGTCACCGTGATCAGGTTTGTGTAGCGGCGGTCACTGATATAATTGGCCGTGACGGTGGCGGTCAGGTTGGCGCCGATCAGGAACTGGCCCGCCAGGTTGGCCCGCAGCGAGCGTCCCAAAGCCAGACCGTGCAGCGCTTCAGGCGGCAGGGCCGCGACCGCTTCCGCCGCGGCCACCTGGTAATATTCCAGTTGCGTCTGTAGCCGCCCCTGCCGCCCCAGGAAGCGCAGGACCTCCAGTTTGACGCCGCGGGCGACCGCTGAAAAATCGTTCTGCTGGTGGTTCCCGTCGTCGTGCCCCCACTGCAGGGTCGATTCCAACTGCCAGTCCCGCTCCACCTGCCATTTGGCACCCCCTTCCAGCCAGTAGCCGTTCACCGCCCGCCGGCGCAAGGCCGACAGCGATGAATTGACCAGGACATCCCGCTGCTCCAGGCGCGTCACTGCCTGGATATTTTTGCTGACCGTCCGGGTGAGATCGATCCCGATTTCCCGCTCCCGTTTCAGATCACTGCCCCGGGGGTCCAGACCGTTCAGGTCCCGCCCCTGGCGGTTCCAGGCCCGGATACGTCGCCCGGAACCGCGCAGTTGCAGATCGATCTCGGTCAAGGCATTCCACTGGGCGCGACTGATGCCATCGTCACCGAGGCCGGGCCGTACCAGACGGGAGGTTCCAAAACGACGACCACGGAATTCCGAGCGCAGTTCCAGCCGGGCGCTTAGTCCGTGCAATCGCGTCCAGCCCGTGCGACTGAAATCAAAGCGCAACCGTTGAATACCGTCGAAGCGGGTGGTGGGACTGCGATCACCGGTTGGTACGGAATAACCGATGTACGCACCGTTCAGGTCCGGCACATACTCATTAAATCCGGAATCATAGCGATGCGTACCGAGCCCGACGCCGACCGAATCATAGACCACGGCCCGGCCCTCGGTAAAGGTTTCTTCCAGCTTGGTTTTCAGGTCCCACTGCAACGGCCGTTGGCGGTTATTGAAACTGACGTCGGTCCGCAGCAGCTCGAAATCATAGTCCTGGCCGGTCAGGTACTCGGACTTCAGACTTTTCCGGAAAGTCAAATCCAGGTTCCAGCCACCGGTGCTGCGATGGACCAGATCGATATTGCCGAAATAATTGCGGCTCAGACTTTCCAGGCCGGCTTCGGTGGAATCGGTTTCGCTCCAATCGGCGCGCCGACCGATGCCCAGTTGTGCCTGACTACCGGCAGTGGCATAGTTGAGGCCGGCAATCCGCTGGTCGAAGCGGGACCGGTCCTTGTTCAGTTCAGTCGAATAATCCAAATAGGGGTGTAAATTGCCCGGCAGCAGGGCGATCCGGCCGCCGGTCTGGAGCAGCATTTCGCCGGTCGCCGCCATCCGCCGATAATAGCCATTTACTTCCGGCAACCAGCCGCTGCCACCGCTGACAGTCGCGGCCTGGCTGGTCTTCAAGTGCCGGTCCCGGCGATACTGGGACCAGTCCAGGTTGATGTCCCATAGCTCCCGACGGCTGAGACCGATCCCCCCGCTCAGCAGATTCTCGGCGGCTATATTATTATCCGTCAGATTCCAGTCCCTTTCGAAGCGCACTTCCCGGTCCCGCTGCAAAGTCCGGAAGCGGTCCGTGCGCCCCCAGTTGTTGACCCGGTAGTCATAATGCCAGTCCGGGTCGGCCAGGGCTCCCTGCCCCACGATATTCAACTCGTAGGCCCAGCCCAGATTATCGGCGTCATCGCGGTCCGACAGACGGTTCAAATCCTGGTCCGACAACGCCAGCCGGGTCGTGACCGCCAGATTGTCCAGTGGCCGCATATCGGCCGTCACCTGCAGCAACTGTCGCCGTTCGGGAGCCGTCAACACCCGGACCGGGCTGTAAAGATCCTGCTGCCAGTGGCGCTCGGTTTCGGGTACAAATTCATAATACAGCTGACCACCGGCAGTGACCGCCCGCCGGTATGCGCCCTGTTCGGCGGTATTGCGGAAAGTGACATTGAAGCGCGGAGCGCTCTGTCCGGCGCCGACAAAATCACGATAGACATATATGCCGTCTAGCAAATAATAATCGCCGCTGGAATCGGCCTGGGCGCCGTCGATATGAATCTCCCGGTCGCCGGCACGGCGCAGACTGTCGGTTTCGGCCGTCGATAAATTGAGCTGCCCGCTGCCGGTATCGTCCTGCTCCCGCAGCCAACCGATGGCGAACTTGGCCTTGCCGCTGCCGACCGATTCCCAGTTGGCGCCCACCAGACTGCGGCTGTAGTTGAAATCGGAATACTGGTACTCCACCTGAATATCACTGTCGGCATGAATCAGCCGTCGCGCGGTGAAGGTCACTTCACCGACGGAATAGTCGATGACATAATCGTTATTCTCACCACGAGTCAGGCGCTGCCCGTCGATATAGACCTTTTCCGACCCGGCGACAACGACAATATCACGACTGCCGGCGACTGAGGTCAGCGAATAAGGTCCCTGGAAACCATCCACGCCCTTGAGCAGCAACTGCTGGTAGTTTCCCTTGGCGCCGGCATAAACCGCCTGACTCTTAAATTTTTGCGTTGCCAGCACGCCGGAAAGTCCGGTGAGCCGCCGGTTCAGGTTGAGGAATTTCCCCTGCTGCAGATTGAAATCGATGTCGCCGGCGGTTACGCTGCCCAGCGTGTGGCTGACCTGCAGATAGACCTGGTCGATTTCGTCGATGGTCTGGGTGTTGCCCTCGGGCTGGATCGGCAGGCTTTCGTCGGTCAAAACGCCGTTGACCTGCAGGTCGGGCCCCAGCCGGCCCTGCAATTGCAGCCGCAGGCCGCCGCTGAAATCGGTGCCGCCGAAAGGCGACAGTTCCACACCCCGGTAGATGCTGCCGGCCGCAAATAATTCATCCTGCGGGGGCAGCGGGGACGGTAATGGCACTGCCCTTCCACTGTCGGGTTGGTCGCTCGGGCGCAGCGTTGCAGTCAATGTCGGCAGATCCAGAACCCTGGGACCCACCGTCAGCGGCGGCGACGGCGACAGGTAGTTGTAGGAGGCGATAAAACGGATGCTGTCATTGCGCCCGCCCTGCAGGCGGACGATCCCCTGTACCGGATAGAGGTCCGGCTCGGGAACCAGGACGCCCTCCCGGAACAGTTGAAACTCACCGGCGATGAGCGGTCGGTGGGACAGCCGCAACAGACTATCGGCGGGAACGACGATAATGGTGTCGCGGGCCGTGGCGATTTCAAAGGGCCGGGCGGCCGGCAACTGCCAGCAACCGGCCAGCAGCAGTGAAATCAGTTTAAGGTTGAATCCTGATCCGGACGACAAATATGGTTTCCCCAGTCAACAGGTATAGTCGATCTTTATAGGCGGCGCAGGCAGTAATGTTTCCCGCTATTTCCGGCAGACTGCCGCTTACCGCCTGACGACCGACCGTCTGCCACTGTCCCTGCCGATTCAGGACCAGCCAGTTACCACGGTAATTGACCAGCAATTCCGGCCCGCTGATTTGCAGCGGCCAGACCGCCGCCGGCCGCCCGAAGCGGTTGTACAGACGCAATTCCCGCCGGCAGGTCAGCAGAATGCCGGCATCGCCGTCGGGTCCGCTGGCAAGGGCTCCCACGCAGCCGGCCGTGAGTTTCAGGTGGTCGAGATCAATCTGCGGCAGCGGCGTCGGGGTCGCAGCGGCGATTTTGTAGATTTTATCCAGTACTTCGGAATACAGCAGCAGTTCGCCCCAGGAATCGACCGCCAGTTGTTCCGGGTACAGCAGGTCGCCGGTGGCGGTACCCGTCGTTACCGCCCCGATATAATTCAGCAGGTAATCGAAGCGCAGCAGCCGGTTTTCGGAGCGGTCGCAGACCAGGATTTCCAGATTATTCGCGGTCAAGGCCACCGGATCGAAAAAGGCATCCAGGTCGCGGCCGAAACCGCCGCCGTAACCGACTGTCCCGTCCGTGCCGATCAGCGCCAGTCGGCGCGCGGACCGATCCAGCAGGTAGACGGCGCCATTATTGCCGACGGTCAGCAGTGCCGGCCGGAACCCGCTTTTCAAGTGTTTGGGATAGTCGATCCGCTCCAGAACGGTTACCGCCGGTTGGCCCAACAGGATCGTCAATCCCAAAAGTGTCAGTAACAGCCGGATACGCATCTGGACCGTACGCCGGATCAATTCGCCGCTGATCCGTAAGCCTTTCCCGGCGGGTATTTCAGAAAATAGGCTCCGATCGCGATAATGATCAGGGCGAACCACTGCGCGCCGGACAGGTTGAACAGGTATTTGGGATTAATCCGGATGAACTCGATTAGAAACCGTTCCGCTCCGGCCAGCACCAGGTAGGTAAAAAACAGGCTGCCGGTAGTTTTCAGCCGCAGCCGGCGGCGCCATAAAAACAGAAATATCAACAGGCCCAGCGTCAGTTCGTACAACTGGGTCGGGTGCACCTGAATCCCCGGTCCCAGGTGCGGGTAGTGAATGCCCCAGGGCAGAGCAGTGGTGACGCCGTAACAACAACCGTTCATGAAGCAGCCGGTCCGGCCGATGGCATAACCCAAAATCAGCAGCGGCGCCACGATGTCGCCGAAAGTCAGCCAGTCCAGCTTATTCCGCAGCAGCACCCAGGTCACACCCAGCGTGCCGCCGATCAGACCGCCGAAGAAAACCAGGCCGTAACCGGAAATAATCAATCCCACCGGATCGGCCAGCACCGCGCCGATATTCTCGATCAGGTACCAGATTTTCGATCCCAGGATGCCGCAGACCGCCCCGAAAAAGATAATATCGGTCGCCAGTTGCGGATCGTATTTCAGTCGCTTGAGATCGTAGTGCAGCAGATAATAGCAGGCATAGAAGGCCAGCACCAGGGCCAGGCCGTAACTGTGGATTTTCAGCGGTCCGATTTTAAACAGGATCGGCAGCATGCTGTCGGGCTCCGCAATTGGCGCAGAATTTATCCAGCTGTTTCACCGGCTGACCGCATTTGGTACAGAAGCGGCCGGTCTTTTCGGAAGCTACGGCTTCCGTCCCTTCCCGTCGACGCTGCCGGTAGAACAGGCCGCCTAAAACGATTGCTGCCAGCGCCAGCACCAGCAACGGTTCCAGCAGCGGCAGACGATGGCGGTCGGTCAGCGGACGTTCCGCCCCCCCGGGCATTCCGCCGCCCAGGGCGCCATTTTCACTCGCCAGCATTTTCTGTAACTGCTGGATACTGGTCTCGGCGGTATGGTTCTCATAGCTGAAGGATAATTTTTTCACGGTATTTGCTTTCAGGGCCGGCATTTGTTTCCGGAAAAAAGTCATGCCGTGCTGATCCTGAAAAGATTCCATGTCGGTTTCGGGCAGGGTATAATTTTCGGCCATGATCGGTTTCTGGACCGCCAGCATAAAGGCCGGCACGGGATGACCGAATTCCAGTTCATAGTCGACCTGCCGTTGATGCGTATCACCGAAAGGATTGTAGTAGAATTCGAAATGAAAAGCGGGTCGTTGCAGTTCCAGTTTGACCCATTTCTCCGCCCCGCGGGATTCGATTGTCACGGTCCGCAATTCCCGGGTGGTATCCAGCACACCGGCCGCCAGGACCTGCTCGGTCGCCGCGGGAACCCGGAATTCGATCACCTGGGGCAGGTTTTCCGCCGCCAGCCGGCCGCTGTAAATCACCAGGACGCCGGGATGATCGTATTCCGGCCAGAGTGAAAACACCAGTTCTTCGAACACCGGTGGCGCCCCCGCCGCCAGACCAAAGGCCGTTAATCCCGCTAACAGTAATCGTCGCATATTCATCCTCTATTGATACAGAAAGTTAACCAGAAATCGGTTTTGATTCACAACTTAAGCGCCGCCCGCCGGCCGTCGCCCGGCTGATTCAATCAGTCGTTGTAATCAGCGTCAGAACGATCAGATCGTAGAAGGCATGACTGTAAGCGGCAATGCCGAATCCTCTTAAAACGTAGATCAGACCCAAAATGATCCCGGCCAGGGCACGCACCAGCAGCAGCCGCAGGGCGAAGCTGTCGCCGAAGCTGCCTATGAAATGAAAAACCGAAAACAGCAGGGCTGCCAGGATCACCGCCCCGGTGTTGCGAACCGGGCCGGTCCATTGAAAGATTAATTTCAGCAGGGCCGCCAGTCCGCTGATCAGCAGCACCCGGAATACAAATTCCTCGTAGATACCGGCCCCCACTGCCAGGATCAGTTGTTGAATCAGTGTTTTACCGTTGGAAAACAGCAACAGGGTCTGGGCGCCCCGTAAAATAATAAACAAGATACCGCCCCAGGCCAGGCTTTCCGCCAGCATCGCCAGCAGGTAACCGCTGCGGATGTTGGTGATCGCCCAGCGTCTTTTCTGCAGCAGGAAGGTGAAGATGAAGCCGGTCATGAACAACAGGCCGATGCCATAGGCGCCCAGCATACCGAAATTGCCGAATATCTGGCGCATCAGGACGTCGGCGCCGTTGCGCAGATCGGGCATATCCTCCGCCGACAGCAGCAGTATGCCGGTCTCGTAGATCAGGATCAGCGGCAGGATGAATATGAAACTGTAAAAAGGCGAACGGGATTGGTTCCAGTAGGTGCGCTCGGTGGTCATTAGTCAGTGGTCATTCAGTCAATCGGTCAGCAGGTGATCAGTAGTTGCGGATCGACCATTCACAGCCGAATTTACTCGCGGTCGATGCGCAGCACCGCCAGCAGCGCTTCCTGGGGAATTTCGACCCGGCCGATCTGTTTCATGCGCTTCTTACCCTCTTTCTGCTTTTCCCACAGTTTACGTTTGCGGGAAATATCGCCACCGTAACATTTGGCGGTCACATTCTTCTTGAGCGCACGCACGTTGGCCCGCGAGATGATCCTGGTGCCGATGCCGGCCTGGATCGGCACATCGAACATCTGGCGCGGGATCAGTTCCTTCAGTTTCGAGGTCAGGGCGACGCCGCGGTGGTAGGCGTCATCGGCATGGCAGATGCTCGACAGCGCATCCACCGGTTCGTTATTGATCAGGATATCAAGCTTTTTCAGATCGCCCGCCCGGTAGCCGGTCAGGTTGTAGTCGAACGACGCGTAACCGCGGGTGGACGATTTGAGTTTATCATAAAAGTCGAAAATTATTTCGCCCAACGGCAGATCGTAGTGCACCTGGGCCTTCTCGGCCGAGAGATAATGGGTGTTCTTATAGGTGCCGCGGTGATTCTGGCACAATTTCATGATCGTGCCGATGAATTCCTTGGGGGTGATGATTTCCGCATCTACGAACGGTTCGCGAATTTCCTCGATCTGCCCGGCCGGCGGCATTTTCGCCGGTGTATCGACCTCTAACAGGTCGCCGTCTTTTCCCAGGACCTGATAGCGCACATTGGGCGAGGTCGTGACCAGATCGATGTCGAACTCCCGCTCCAGCCGTTCCTGAACGATCTCCAGGTGCAGCAGCCCCAAAAAGCCGGCCCGGAAACCGAACCCCAGCGCTTCGCTGGTTTCCGGTTCATAGACCAGCGAGGCATCGTTGAGTTTGAGCTTATCGAGGGCCTGGCGCAGTTGGTCGTAGTCGTCGGCATCGGAAGGGTACAGCCCGGAAAACACCATCGGTTTGATTTTCTTATACCCCGGCAGCCTTGCCGGCGCCGGGTTCTGGCGGGTGGTGATCGTATCGCCGGGCAGGATATGTCCGACTTCGCGGATATTGGCGATCAGATAGCCCACGTCGCCCGATCGCAGTTCCGCGCAGGGAATCTGCCGCAGGACGAAATGCCCGACTTCGGTGATTTCATAGGTGAAATCATGGCCGAAGAATTTCGCCGTCAGGCCGGGTTTCAAGATCCCGTCGACGATCCGCACGTAGGGAATCGCCCCGCGGTAGTTGTCATACATCGAATCGAAGATCAGGGCCCGCGGCCGATCCGCGGAATGATCCGGCGGCGGCGGGATGCGGTCGATTACGGCCCGGAAGATATCGGCGGTGCCCTGCCCGGTCTTGGCGCTGATCTGGATAATTTCGGCGACCGAACAGCCGATCAGTTCCACGATCTGCTCGATCACCTCGGACACCCGGGCCGCCGGCAGATCGACCTTGTTGATCACCGGGATCAGCACCAGGTCGTTGTCGATCGCCAGGTAGGCGTTACTGACCGTCTGGGCCTCCACCCCCTGGGCGGCGTCCACCAGCAGCAGGGCGCCTTCGCAGGCCGCCAGCGAGCGCGAGACCTCATAGCTGAAATCGACATGTCCGGGCGTGTCGATCAGGTTCAGGACGTACTCACGTTTATCGCGGTCGCGGTAATGCATCTGGATCGGGTGGCTCTTGATCGTTATGCCACGCTCGCGCTCCAGGTCCATGCTGTCCAGCACCTGGGCCTTCATCTCCTTTTTGGTCAGCGTGTGGGTCTCTTCCAGCAGGCGGTCGGCCAGGGTCGACTTACCGTGATCGATATGGGCGATGATGCAAAAATTGCGTATATGGTCGGTGGACATGGATGGAAGTTACGGCGGGGCGGGAGTGGCGGACAAGCAGGCTCATGCTTCGATACGCCTTCAGCCACCCACTGACGGATTACGTCGCACAGGCAGGCTCATGCTTCCCCGCCTGCGCACCGGCAGCGGCTTCACCCGGACCAATAAGCTGGTGCTCATAAAATAAATCCATCACCACGGCTAACACCTGTCCCCAACCACGTATTCCAGTGGGTCTGACCGACCGTACCGAGGGGTCTGACCGCACGTTCCGGGGGGTCTGACCGCACGTTCCGGGGGGTCTGACCGACCGTTCCGAGGGGTCTGACCGTGCATTCCGAGGGGTACGACCGCATGTACCGAGGGGTCCGACCGTGCATTCCGATTGGTCTGACTGCGCGTTTTAGTGTGATCATACGCGCACTTTACCAGTTCCATATGCGGGTTTTGCCTGGCCGGTGCACGCGTTTTACCATGCCCATATGCGTGCTTTACCAGACCCATACACGCACTTTACCGTGCCTATATGCGTGCTTTACCAGACCCATGCACGCATTTTAGTAGGCCTATACACAGGTTTTAGCAGGCCAATGCACGTATTTCCCCACCTTTCCAGTTAGCACTATGTGGCCTGGGAGGTAGGGGCACGATGCATCGTGCCCTTACAATATAACACTCTTGGTAGGTGTGTCCCGGTAATCGGCACGGGGTGGGTCGATTCACGTTTTATCAATCAGTTTGGCACCGAATTTCCAAGTACATGGATTTATCTGGAAGAAAAATGCATCAAGTCAGATAGAACCGTTTTAACCGTTTCTCTATAGTGGTTTGAAATTGCTCTATACAAAGAATAGTAGTCACTATTGCATACAAATGGATAATCTAAAATTTATACTTACCTTCTATATACTTAGGTTGTTTATCAAACTGTAGGTTTTTCACAATTGATATTAACAAAGTTTTATCTCTTCCAATTACAATTTTAGTGGCAAAAGACGCAAGATAACGATTCATCCGTCTTATTAAACTCCTATCGTTTATTGAGGTGAATCGAAGAAGATTTTTATTTTTTTCGACACCGGTCACCATTAATAAACAGTTTTGAGTAAGTGGTATATATATTTCGGTATTGTCGTAGATTATTCCATCTGGGTTAAGTTTATTAAATCGTGTGACTGGTCTATCAGTAGTTATAAAACTTGTTTGTTGATCTGCTGGGTAAAACACCCATAATTCACGTTCTCTAAGGATATCAAGAAATTTGTTATCTTTTGTTCCCATTTCAAATGCAACCATTAGAGAATCATGTTTTATGAGTTCGCTTGAACTGTTAACGTTTTCTTGAGTAAATGCTGATAACTCATCAATCAACGAATCTCTAATCGTATTAATTGTTGATGGTACTCTAACCATCATTATTCTAATATACTCGATTAACCAGTCACGTTCGTTTTGAGATATTGTAACTTGACCAGTTTTTTGCTTCCTGCTTTGCAATCCCGTTGATACTGTATTAATATCACAAATTAGTGGATAGATTGCGCATTCAATTTCTGAAAGGTGTTCCTCTAAGCTATAATTACGAGTACCATTTTCTGTTATCCATGAATAGAAGTATCTTTGTTGTGCAACTTCCTTTATATGTTGTTTTCTATATTCATTTCGTTCAATATCATAGTACCATAAGTAAAATTCATTATTATTTTGGTTTCTCATTGGTTTGAGATATTCTTTAGAAAAGCCTTTAAGGTATGATCGGGCCACATAGTGCTGTTTCTTTGGTTTATTAACCATTATATAGTTAACAGCTATAATAATCTATTAATCAATGCTACTGACAGGTACAATAGTGTCTTTGCCTCATCCTCATTTATATTATAAGAGAAATCGTGAATTAATGAATTCCTTTCTTCTCTAATTCCATCTAGAAAATGTCTATCACTTTTTGATAGTAGGCTCGTATTGTATGCAATGTTAATTAAATCAGAAAATCCTTTTTCGTGACCAAATTTATTTTTCAGGATATGTTCTAATAATGCAGCCGCGAATATGCATGAAGCTCGATAATATCCATTTAGAAATAGTTCAACTGATTCAACATAAATCTTGAAAGCATTTGAATGTGATTTTAGTTTTTCCAATTCTAATATTGGCTCAAGCAGCCTCTGTTTTCTCTCCAATTCCTTCTGCTCAATATTATAATTTGTAACAATTTCTTCTTCTAATGGTGTTTTACCAGAAAGGTAGGCCCCACCAACTGCACCAGCAATGGCTCCTATAAGACCGATCCAAGTTAAATCACTAAAATACTCATCCTCTGTCATTCTTAATTTCATAATAAAATATCCCCTTAGTAAATGAATGTATTTTTCATTTTATTAAGACATTCAGCACCTTCTCCGGTGTCACCGGCAGCTCGCGGATGCGCACCCCGCAGGTATTGGACGAACCAGATACATTAAGACAATGTCACCCTGAGCTGGTCCCTGCCCGCCGGAGGTACGCAGGCGGGGAAGGGTGTTTTATTGAATCATACTTCGATCAGTCTATACTGCGTTACGCCTGACAGGCAGGCTCAGTATGACAGCAAGTTTGTTGTTCCTCACTAAGCGAAGCATTCTCTCCAGTCCGCCACAGGCTGACATTCTCACTTAGCAGCTAAGCTGCTCTCACCTGCCGAAGCCTTGGCGCAGGCAGGCTCACTAATTACCTATTACTTATTACTCCTCACTAATCCCGCCAGCACCTTCTCCGGCGTGACCGGCAGCTCCCGAATCCGCACCCCGCAGGCATTGTAAATCGCATTCAGCACCGCCGGGGCGGGACCATTGATCGGTATCTCCGCCGCCGCCTTGGCGCCGTAGGGTCCGGTGGGCTCGTGGGTAGGGATGAATCGGGCCACGATCTCAGGCATATCGATGGCTGTGTAAATATGGTAACGGTTGAAGTCGGTATTCCGCGGCCGGCCTTTATCGTCGAAAACCATGAATTCGGTCAACGCCATCCCCAACGCCTGGGGGATGCCCCCTTCGGTCTGCCCCTCCGCCATCTGCGGGTTGATCACCTGGCCGATGTCAGTCACCGATACCACCTTGTTCACGGTTACCAGCCCGGTTTCGGTATCGACGCTCACATCGGCAAATGTGGCGTTGTAGGGCGAGGGCGAATCGAAACTCAAGTGGCTGGCGGTGGCCATGATCTGGGTCTGCTCATCAGTATAAAAGGTTTTGGTGCAGATTTCTCCAAAGGATATGCTCTCGCCACCCGGGGCCACTACCTGCCCGTCCCGGATTTCCGCCTGATCCACGGACAATAACTTTTTACCCAGTTCCAGAATCTGCCGTTTCACCGCCGCCGCCGCTTTTTTGACGGCCGCCCCGGAGATGTAAGTCGTGCTGGAAGCATAGGCGCCGGTATCGAAGGGGGTGTGGTCGGTGTCCGACGAGTAGACAATGATTTTATTCACCGCTACGCCCAGTTCCTCGGCGGCGATCTGGGCCAGCACCGTGTCGGAGCCGGTCCCCAGGTCGGTGGCGCCCACCAGCAGGTTGAAACTGGCGTCCTCGTTCATTTTAATAAAGGCCGAACCCATGTCGATCCCGGGAATCCCGCTGCCCTGCCCCACCGCCGCCACGCCGACGCCGCGCCGGATCGCACCGCTCCTGGCGGCGTTGCGCAGTTTGTCCCAGCCGATCAGTTTTTTGCCTTCCTCCAGGCACTCCCGCAATCCCGATGAGCGCACCTGGGCCGGGTAACCCTCCCGGCCTTCGCCCAGAATGGCGGCAATCGGCAGGTCGTCGCCCACCCGCACATAATTCTTATGGCGAAATTCCACCGGATCGATGCCCAATTGATCGGCAATCTCATCCAGCAGCGATTCCAGGCCGAAAAAACCCTGGGGCGCGCCATAGCCACGGTAGGCCCCGGCGATCGGCAGGTTGGTGTAGACCGCATCGCCGTGGACCCGCAGATTGGGTGCCCGATACAGCGACAGCGTCTTCTGGGCCGTCACCGACATCACCGTCAGTGAATGGGCGCCATAGGCGCCGGTGTTTTCCAGTATTTTCAGGTCGATGGCCTGGATGCAGTGGTCGTCATCCACGGCGATCCGGAAATTGGTGATCTGCGGGTGCCGGCAGCGGGCGGCGTAAAATTCCTCTTCCCGGGTGTATTCCAGCCGGGCCGGACGACCGGTTTTCAGCGTCACCGCCGCCACCAGTTCCTCGTTCAATATTTCCTGTTTGCCGCCGAAGCCGCCGCCGATCCGGGGCTTGATCACCCGCACCTGTCCCACGGGTATATTCAGAACCTCGGCCACGATCCGCCGCACATGAAAGGGTACCTGGGTGGCGGTCCGAATCACGATCCGGTTGTGCTCGTCGCGCCAGCTCAGGCAGATATGCGGTTCGATATGGGCCTGCTGGACGAAGGGCGTACTGTATTCCCCGGCAAATACGTGGGGTGCCGACTTGAATGCCGCCTCCACATCGCCAACTTCGGCGCTGATGTGGGCGGCAACGTTGCGGCCGACTTCGTGAATGCCGGTCTTGCCTGCCTCGGGATGGATTACCACCTTACCGTTCAGCGCTTCGCGCGGGTCGAATGCCGCCGGTAATTCTTCATATTCCACGGCAATTGCCGTCAAGGCAGCTTCGGCAGCGGCCAGCGATTCGGCCACCACCAACGCCACCCGGTCACCCACGTAGCGGACGGTGTCGTCCAGGATGCGGTAATCCCGGGGACCCGGTTCGGGATACCCCTGACCGGCGGTGGTGTAATAATGCCGCGGAAAATCGGCATGCGTATAGACCGCCACCACCCCGAGCCGCCGCAGGGCGCGGCCGGCATCAATTTTTTTGATCCGGGCATGCGCCACGGTGCTGTGCAACACCTTACAGTGCAGCACGTTTTTTAATTCAATATCGTCGGCGAATACCGGCTGACCGGTAGCCAGGGCACGGCCGTCGATGCGGGCGGTCTGTTGGCCGATCACCTTCATTGGGCCGCCTCCACCGGTTTAACGTAGCCGGTACAACGGCAGAGATTGCCGGCCAGGGCATCGCGGACGTCGCTTTCGGTGGGATTCGCTTTCTCCCGCCGTAGCGCTTCCAGCGCCAGGATCATCCCCGGCGTGCAGAAACCGCACTGGATCGCCCCGCTGGCGATGAATTTTTCCTGCAGCGGGTGCAAGTGGTCGTGACTGCTGAATTTCTCCACCGTCTCCACCCTCTTCCCGGCCACTGAAAAAGCCAGCACCAGGCAGGCATTAACGGCCCGTTCGTCCAGCAGCACGGTGCAAGCGCCGCATTCGCCGTGATCGCAGCCATGCTTGACGCTGAACAAACCCCGCTCCCGCAGCATTTCCAACAGGTTGGCGCCCGGCTCCGCTTCAACTGCAACGCGCCGGTCATTCAAGATAAATTCGATGGTCATAAGACCCCTCGCGCCCGCCGCAGGCCGGTGGCGACCACGGATTGTTTATATTTCCGGGAACCGACCTCATCGGCCCGGAATTTTCCGGCCACCGCCCTGGCGAAGCTGTCGATCCAGTCGTCGGTGAAATCCGATTTCACCACTGCGGCAGTAGTGATCGTGGTTGCGCTGCCGCCAACGGCAATATCATAATTATGCTTCCGCCGTACGGCAGCGACAATGACAAAGGCCGGCGCCGACGGCAACAGCGCGAAACGCTCAAGAGCAACGGCGCCGACATCGTTATGTTCAATGATTAACTCGGTAATAATCCGGTCACCGGCCCGGTCAAGTCGGACTGCCAACGCCTGCAGCAGAACCACCAGCTCGGAATCGGTCCGGCTGCGACTGATTTCACCGCCGATGGTGCGTTGGTTGCGGATATTTTTCGAGGCGCAGGACCAGCGGGCGGCGGTCGCCAGTTTTAAGTCGTCTGCGGTCTCCAGCTGGTCGATCAACTGCTGTAAACTGACACCGGCGCCACAGCGGATTTGTCCTTTGGTGACCTTGATTTTTCTCGTGATCAGATGATTGATGTCCACCAGCGTGGTGACGGCCGGATCGCGCTCCGCGGCCAGGTAACTGCCACCGGCGAATACGGCATGACCGCGTTTTACCGCCAGCTCAGCGGCCGCAGCCAGTGAAATCGGAACGTGAATGGTTTTCAGCGAAGACCACATAGGTTATCTATCACCTTCCTGCTGCCGAAAATCGATACCGGTCCTGGCGCCGGCCTGTTCCAGCATCCGGGCCGCCAGCCGGTTATGGGTTTGCGCCAGTTGGCGTTCGTCGACCTGACTGCGCCCGTTCCGAATCCGGATCACGCCCTCGACCAGCAGGTAGTCCACCGGCGACTGCCGCACGGTAAATACCAGCGCCGCCAGGGGATCGGACAGGGCGCCGGCATACTCGAGTCCGGTCACGGAAAACAGGGCCAGGTCGGCCCGTTTGCCCACCGCCAGCTCGCCGATATCACTGCGACCCAAAGCAGCGGCGCCGCCGCGGGTGGCGATTGCCAGCACATCGCGGGCGGTGAGCCAGTATTGCTCTTCACGCAAGCGGGAAATCAACAGCGCCTGCCGCGCTTCAGCCAGCAGGTTGCTGCCGTCATTGGAGGCGGAACCGTCCACCCCCAGTGATACCTTGACGCCGGCATCCAGCATTTCCCGGACACGGGCGATGCCCGAGCCCAGCCGCATGTTGGATGAAGGGCAGTGACTGACGCCGGCACCGGTGGCGCCCAGCCGCTTGATTTCATCATCATTCAGGAATATTGAATGGGCAAACCAGGCAAAATCGGTGATCCAGCCCAGGGAATCCACGTAATCGGCGGGACGTTTTCCGTACGTTTCGAGACAGAATTTTTCCTCATCCAGGGTTTCCGCCAGGTGGGTGTGAATCTGCAAATTGTTAGCACGGGCGAATTCAGCAGCCGCACGCATCAATTCCGGGGTGACTGAAAACGGCGAGCAGGGCGCCAGGGCCAGGCGGATCATGGCTCCTTCCCCGTCGTCATGATAGGTTTTCAGCAACCGTTCGGTGTCGGCCTGGATTTCCGCCTCGGTCTGAACCGTGTCATCCGGTGGCAAACCACCTTGCGATTTTCCCAGCGACATCGAACCGCGGGTGGCGTGAAAACGGGTACCGATTTCACGGGCGGCGGCAATCTGGGCATCGATCAACTTACCGGTCTCCCGGGCCGGGAACAGGTACAGGTGGTCGGAACTGGTGCTGCAACCGGATTTCATCAATTCCAGCAGGGCCGTTTTAGTGCTGATGCTCACCGCCTCGGCGGTGAGTTCGCGCCAGACCTGGTAATGGTTGGTGAGCCAGCCGAACAGGGGCTGGTTCTGCATCAGCGGGATATTGCGGGTCAGGGTTTGGTAAAAATGATGATGTGTGTTAACCAGTCCCGGAAGAACTACCATCCCGACGGCATCGATGACTTCATCGGCGGACAGGTCCGCAGGTTCCGGTCCCAGCGCTGTGATAATGCCGTTCTCGGCTAGTATATGGCCGCCGTGAAATTCCCGGCGGCGGTCATCCATAGTGGCGACCAGGAGCGGGTTCTTGATTAATATTCGCGACATAATTCGTTTAATTTAAGCTATTTTTACCACGGCGGCACAGCGGATACTGCAGCGATAAGGATGCATACGATAATCCTCGCGGCACTCAGTGCTCCTGGTTTATCAATGGTAAACCGGATATCGATATTTCACGCAACCCTTTCCAGATAACCGCCATTCTCAGCGCCGGCTCCAGTGAGATTGATTGGTCGGGTGTTGTTTTCCAGTCCACCCGGGTCAATTCCAATGTCTTTTTGTCAAATGTCACCGTCAATTGAGGTGTTTCCCAGACCAGTTGCTCGTCTATGATTTGCAAACTGGTGCTGCCGGCGGGAGATTTGAAGTCCAGCCGGTCCAGCCGCAGGTAATAACCTTCGACCAGGTCGGCGAAACCGGCCTCCGACAGGCAGATGCGCGGTTTGTCCCGCCAGGGGGCACCGGCGGTGGGACAAAACGTCGTACAGTTGCCGCATTCGTTACAGAAATCGGCAATATTGGCGATCTGGGTCGGCTGATCCACTATCAAGCGGCTGCCTGCTTTGATTGCGGTTTTGCCGCCTAATTGCGTAACAATCGGAATATCAATGGCGATCTTATCCACCGGATAAGCCAGGTTGGCGCGGTTGGGGCAGACGGTAACGCAGATATCGCAAAATTCGTCACAGTACAGACAGCGGGCGGCCTCGGTCCAGGCCTGTTCCGACGTCAGCAATGTCTTGACCGGACGATCGTGGTGCGGTTCAAATCCGCTGGTTATCGAACCATAATCGCGCGTAGCAAAGCGCTGAGCTTGTACTTCCGCCGACGCTTTTCCGGCCAGGCCCGTATCAAAATTAACCGTAGTCCCCGTGACCTGTTCACCAATTGCAGCAGCGGCGCGCTGGCCGTCGCCCACGGCGGCGATGATGGTATAGGCCCCCCGGACGGCGTCACCACCGGCATATACCTTTGGCCGGCTGGTAGCCTTGGTCCGCGGATCAACCCGCAAATCGGCATCATCCAGAAAATCCACTGCCACCGACTGCCCCACGGCGGGAATCAGGTAATCACAGTCCAATGCGAAATCGCTGCCGGGAATATCCACCGGCCGGGGACGTCCGCTGCTGTCTTTGGCACCCAGTCGTATGCGGCGTACGATCAGTACCAACTTACCGCCCTGTTCTTCAATAAAAACCGGCGCCAGCAACTCGTGGATGGCAATCCCCTCTGCTTGGGCGGCCGCCACCTCTTCCCAGTCCGCCGGCATCTGGTCGATGGTGCGCCGATAAACGATGGTCACTGTTCCCCCTTCACCGACCAATCGTAACGAGGTGCGGGCGGCATCCATGGCGGTGTTACCACCGCCGATAATAATTACTTCCGACCCCATCGGCAGGGATATACCATTCTTCACGGCGGACAAAAATTTCAGGGGATCCAAAACCCGGTTGTGGTCTTCACCGGGGATATTCAGTTTGCGGCTGGCCTGGGCCCCCAGACCCAGATAGACATAGTCATATTCGGTCTGCAGGCGCTGGAATTCGTCCTGATCAATAGTACGGCTGTAATGGATTTGCACGCCCAGTCCGGTGATTAGATTGAGATCATTTTGAACGCTGTCATCGCCCAGTCGAAACCGTGGAATCGCCCCGGAAACCATGCCGCCCAGGTTGGCCTTGGCTTCAAATATTTCCACTGCAAAACCCTGCAATGCCAGGAAATAGGCACATGACAATCCCGATGGTCCTCCACCGATAACGGCTACTTGTTTGCCATTCGAGGTGATCTTTATAGGTGTATTCCCGGTCTGACCGTGTTCGGTGACAAAACGTTTGATTTCCCGGATCAGCAGCGGCCGGTCGTAGTTGATGCGGGTGCATTTGGTCTGGCACAGGTGATCGCAGACATAACCGGTAATACCTGGCAACGGGTTGGTCTTTAAAATTGTGGCATAAGCCCGATCGAAATCGCTTTTGGCGGTGTGGTACATGTATTCCGGGATACCCTGATCGGTAGCGCAGGCCGCGGTGCAGGGGGCGGAAATGCAATCGAATACCGGAAGCGGCTTGAGGGTTTTCACCGACGGGTAGAACGGTGATTCCCGCTGGTAGCTATCATTAGTGAGCACAACTTTGGCGTAAGCCTGTAGATTCTTCAGCGCGGCCTGACTGGTTGAGCCGGGATGCCCGGCTGTAATATTGATAAAATCTTCAACGCTGACCGCTGACCGCTTGGAGAATCGATCCGCAAGTTGGCCGATATACTGTTTCAACCGGCCATAGCCTCCCGGCTTGAGCAGGTCGGAGCAGGTGGTAACCGGGGCCAGTCCGCAGGCAACGAGATCAGCGATATTAAAACAGTCGGCACCGGCGCAAAACGATAAATCCAAAGCGCCATCAAATTCAGTCTGCAGTTTAGCAGCCAAGTTGACACTCAGGGGATGGAGCGCGCGACCACTCAGGTACGCCTGCTCCTCGCTACCGGGAAACAATTCCTTCTGATTCAGTACTTCCAGTGTGTTGGTGAGTTTCAGTCCGAATTCCACCCCCGCTTTTCCGGCGCTGGCTTGCAAATTGCGAATAATTGTGAGAGCCTGATCATATTTCAGATCGTGCTCGAAAGCCTGATCGGGAACGGTGATATTCCTGAAGCCCAGATTGCTGGTGAGGATTTGCCGCAGATTGTCGGGTCCCAGCAGAGTCGGATTCAGTTTCACCGCCGTGTGCAGGCGGCGTTCTTCAATCAAATAGCGGGCGATTCGCTCGATCTCATCTGGTGGACAGCCATGCATGGTGGACAGGGTCACGTTATCGGACAGACGGGACGCTATTCCTAAGTCATGAGTGGCCGGATAGATTGTTTCAATCTGTTCCAGTTTGGCTTCCAGCAATGGCTGGCAGTTCTCCATTAAATCGAGGAATTCCTGGACATTGGCGTTTTTAATACCGGCCAGATCATAACCCACGCTCATGTTGAAGATGACACCGGGACCGATACCGAACTCCCAGCCGAAATGCCGGCGGAGAACATGAATCAGAATCCAGGCATCCAGGTACTGGTCGAAGGACCGGCGCAGTTTCAATTCCTGGGACCATTCGCAGTTGTAGCCTTCGTCCTGCATATCGATGCAGGGTTTGGCGACCTCGATTTTATCCAATGTCTGGACGGTTTTCAGTTCGATGTAGCGGGCGCCGGTGAGCCAGGCGGATATAATATTCTGGGAAAGCTGGGTGTGGGGACCCGCCGCCACACCGACAGGTGTTTCCAGAAGCTGGTCGTAACGCCGCATCCGGAACGGATCGGTGGCGGCAGGCATAAAAAACAGGTTCTTATCAATGCCAAAGATTGATCCCTGACGCTCCTCGGCCAGTATCCAGCTCAGCAGTCGATCGATCGGGCAGGTGAATAATTTATCGGACATGGTTTAATTCAACCCCTCCGGGATTGCCGTTTCTTTCCAATCTGATCGTCTATTCACATAAAACTCCTGCGGAGTTTTCGAAATTGGTATCACACCGTTTGAGCAATTCCGAAGGGATTGAACCTGGATAACTATCGGCACAACCGATATCGCCTCTGCACAGAGACCATGACCCTGAATGGGTCAAACCAAAAACCTTTCATCAACATCAACACCATGTTCTTTTAACAGAGCTTCGACCTCTTCGCGGAAACTTCTCTTCCGATGATGTTCAACCTGGTTTTTTATATAATTGATTACGGTGTTTTTATCTTTGTCCGCATATGTAAAGGCGGCATATCCCCCCTGCCAGCCTTCGAATCGTGGAAAAATATTCCGTTCTTTTATCCAAATTGAGGTTGCTACCTTAATATCTTTAACCAAATCAGCGAGGGCAACCGCTGGTTTCAGGCTAATCAATATATGAACGTGGTCCTCAACGCCATTAATTCGATACAGGTGGCAATCCTTATTTTTAACAATACCCCAGATATATTTGAATAATTCATCACGGCCCGCTTCTTTAAGGCAGGGCACCCTGTTTTTAGTCGAAAAAATGATATGATAATATATTTGCGTATATGTTGACACTATTTATTCAACCCCTCCGGGGTTGTCGTATTATTCAAATTTAACCGTCTATTCACATTAAACTCCTTCGGAGTTTTCGAAATCGGTATAACACCGTTTGAGCAATCCCGGAGGGATTGAATATGAATAACTATCGGTGTGGCCGATAGGGCCTCTGCACAGAGGCTCTGACCTGGAAGGGGTCAAACTCCAGCAAAACCTACTTTGCATTGTACCAGAGAACAATCCTGCAGGGATTGAATATGAATAACTATCGGCGCAACCGATAGTACCTCTGCACAGAGGCCATGACCCTGAAGGGGTCGAATTTGAACTGCAGCATTGCTCTGTCATCCTTTATTCACCAATTCTTGCAGTGTAAACACCAGCACATTTTTCAGTGCCCGGCGGCGGTAGTCAGCCGAAGCCCGGATATCATCAATCGGAGCGATGTCCGCATCGACCAGGTCGATACTATCGCCGAGTGAGCGGCCTTCTTGCACTACAGTAGTGCTGAACCGGAAAAGGTATTTCACCGTCGGCGCCACCGCCCCGGCGGCGATCGTCAGATTAGTGAATCCGCCGGACATAATCTTTCCGACTAGGGCAAAATTCACCACCGAAATGGCCATTGTCTGGCGCAGTCCCAGCTTATAAAAGGTGGAAAAGCCGGCGCTTTTCGGCAGGATTACGGCCTGCAGAATTTCATCCTCCCTGGTGATAGTTTTGCCGGGACCGGATATAAAATCAGCGATCGCTACTTCCCGCTCTGCCGTAGGACCGATTAGACGCAGCTTCGCCCGGTGTGCGTAAAGTGCCGGCAATGTATCGCCGGCCGGTGATGCATTAACGATATTGCCGCCCAGGGTGGCCCGGTGTCGAATCTGCACACCGGCGAATTGGGTCGTCGCCAGCCAGAGGCCATGAAAATGATCACGGACCAGCGCGTTATTTTTCAGTATTTCGATCGTAGTGAGCGCGCCGATTTCGATCCGGTCGCTAAACTCGGTTATCCCACAGAAGTCAGGTATTTTTTTCAAATCGATCAGATTATCCGGCAGCGCTGATCCATTTTCATAACGCGGCAGCAGATCGGTTCCTCCCGCCAGCAGGGTCCGGCGATTAGCCGGTATATCAGTCAACAGGGTGAATAACTGTGCCGTCGTTTCGGGCCGGTAATATTTCATCCGTCCGACCCCTTTTCTACGGCAGCAATAATTTTCTTATAACCGGTACAGCGGCAGATATTCCCGGTCAACCCCTCCTTCACAGCTTCGTGGTCAGGATTGTTACAATCACGCTGCAATTGATCCGCCGACAGCACCATTCCGGGAATGCAGTAGCCGCACTGGACCGAATGCTGGTCAACGAAAGACTTCTGCAATTCCGTAAATCCACTGGCCGGTGTCATTCCCTCAATCGTCTGAATTGTCGAACCGTGGGTCTCAACCGCCAGGATCAGGCAGGAATTGACCGTTTTTCCATCCAGGATCACGGTGCACGCACCGCATTCACCTTCGCCGCAGACTTCCTTGGCGCCGGTGAGGCGCAGGTCATCCCGTAAGAAATCCAGCAGGCGCAGGTGAGTCAGGACCGTTCGCCGGATCAACTTGCCATTGATGGTGACGCTGAGGTCAAAATACTCGGGTTTATCGGAAAACAGCATCAGTTCGCTACCTACTGGTCGTTTCAATAAATTGTACAAATGATTCGATATCCGGCCGGATGGCAGCCGGGATGGATAGTATTCTTTGAGCCGCGGCAATATCCTTCAGTCCACTGCCGGTGGCCAGTACAACCGCCGATTCGCCGCTTTTAATCAAGTCACCTTCGCGGGCACGCAATAATCCGGCGAAGGCGGCGGCGGCAGCCGGTTCGACGAAAATACCGGTCGTCTCCGCTAACTTCTTCTGAGCCTGTAAAATCGCTTCATCGCTGACGACGATTCCGAATCCATCTGATTCCCGCACCGCCCGTAGCGCTTTCAATCCGTCACGGGGCAGGTCAACGGCGATGCTGTCCGCCACCGTGTTGGCCGCTACCGCCACAATTTCAGAATTCGCCTCCAGAGCCCGCACGATCGCCGCCGATCCCTCGGCCTGCACCGCCACGATCCGTGGCAGCCGGTCGATCCAACCCAGCTGCAGCAGGTCAAAGAATCCCTTGAAAACACCGCCGATGATGCAGCCGTCGCCCACCGGCACGAAGATGAAATCGGGCACCTGCCAGTCCAGTTGTTCGGCGATTTCCAGGGCAACGGTTTTCTTCCCTTCCGACATGACCGGGTTGATCCCGGTGCTGCGCAGGTACCAGCCGAAGTGACCGGCAACTACCGTGGCCAGATCGAAGGCATCGTCATAGCTGCCGTCCACCGGACACAGGGTCGCGCCATATTGCAGAATCTGGGTCAGCTTGGCCGGTGGTGCGTCAGCCGGGGCCAGAATCACCGCCTGCCGGCCGTGATAAGCCGCCAGGGCTGCCAGGGAGGCTGCTGCATTGCCGGTGGAGGCGGTCACCAGTGTCTCGAGTCCCGCTTCGGCGGCATGACACAGACCGACCTCCGAGGCCCGGTCCTTCAGGCTGCCCGAAGGATTGCGCGTATCATCCTTGATCCACAGGTTTGTTATACCAATTTCATCGGCCAGGCGGGGAACCGCCACCAGCGGTGTGCCGCCCACCTGAATTGAGCAACCAGCCAGCGGTTCGATAACCGGTAACAAGGGAGCGTAGCGCCACAGCGATCGATCGCGAGTGCCGGCCAGTCTCGGCCGATCCCAGTGTCGGCCGATCACATCATAATTATAAACGGCGTCCAGATTGGCGCCGCAACTGCCGCAGGTATAGGGGAATGGCTCCGGCGGCTGGAGCTTGCCACACTCCAGACAGCGATAGCCTTGCAAACGTTGCTCCAGTTCCATCATTCCGCTGCTCTGTCAGTCATTACCGGTATTTTCCGATCACTCCCGTGCGTTCGTTGAATTCATCGATGGCCCGGTCCCATTCTTCGACCTGGGCGTACTGCCGTTTCCAGTAATTTTCGTCGTACCACTGGGCGTTCAATTCTTCCGCCGTCTTGCCCTGCTGCTCGACCCAGGTGAAATATTTCAGGTTATGCATCCGTTTGCGGTCATAATGCGACAATTCCAGCAGATTATCGACACCCAGCTCGCACCAGCGCCCGTCGAAATCGATCGCCGCCCGGGTGGCACCGTACTCGCCTTGCTGCGCGGTTGCTTCGGCCAGCCGGGACTGGTACATTTCCATGGAATCGGTGGCTACCGTGAAGATGACGTCATTCTCGTTCATTTCGTAATAGCGGGCCATTTTAATCGCCCCGATGATGTTGCCGATGCCGGAGATGCCGAAATGATGCAATTGTTCGATAAACGCAGCCGGAACCCCGCGGTCTTCCAGCACCCGCTGACCGGCTGGCTCGTTGAACAGGCGCAGGGCCGACATGACGATATTGTCATCGATGGCAACCACCATATCGGTGTTGCGCAAATTGTGAATCCAGGGTACGTGCTTGTCACCAATCCCCTCGATGCGGTGAGCGCCGAAGCCATTGTAAAGCAGGGTCGGGCACTGCAGCGCCTCGCCAGCCCCGATCTTGACGGCCGGGAAAATCTCTTTCAGGTAATCACCGCTGCCCAAGGTGCCGGCCGACCCCTGGGTCAGGAACACTCCGCTGAACCGGGCCCGGTCGCCGCATTTGGCGGCGAACACTTCGGCCATGGCGGGACCGGTAACGGCGTAATGCCAGAGAGGATTGCCGATCTCGGCGAACTGATTCAGGACCACGATCTCGTCGCCGCGCTCGGCCACCAGTTCCTTGACCTTGTCGTATATCTCCTTGACGTTGCTTTCGCCGCCGGGAGTGGCGATCACCTCGGAACCGATCTCCTTCAGCCAGGCGAAACGTTCCGCCGACATTTCTTCCGGCAGGATCGCAATCGACGGGCACCCCAGCAGGTAGGAATTAAAGGCGCCGCCGCGGCAGTAATTACCGGTGGAGGGCCACAACGCTTTCTGGGTGGTGGGATCGAGCCTGCCGGTCACCAGCTTTTCGACCAGCGGACCGAACGTGGCGCCTACCTTGTGGGCACCGGTGGGAAAATATTTGCCCAGCAGGACGAAAATCCGCGCCGGTACACCGGTCAGGGCTGTGGGCAATTCCAGGTAATTGACCGGACCAAAGCCCCCGCCCTGCTTCACCGGTTCATTCTTCCAGGTGATTCGGAACAGATTGCGGGGATTCAGGTCCCACAGCCCGATCGAACGCAATTCCTGCCGGATCCCGGCCGGAATCAAGTCGGGGTTGGCCATCTGCCGATAGGTGGGAATAATGACATTGTTTTCCCGGCAGCGCCGAACGGTATTTTCCAGAATCCGGGCGGGCGATTTATCCACGATCGATCCCTCCCATGGTCAGGGCCATCACGGCCTTGGAAGTGTGCAGGCGGTTTTCCGCCTCGTCGTAAACGATCGACTGCGGTCCGTCGATGACGGCATCCTCGACTTCGTTACCGCGATCCGCCGGTAAGGCGTGCATGTACCGGGCGGCGGCGGTCAATTTCATCCGTTCGGCGGTGCATTTCCAGTAACGGTTCTTTTCCAGCAGATCGTCCACAACGGCGGTGCTCTGGTTGCTGACCCAACTGCCCCAGTTCTTGGGGATCACGATCTGGGCATCCTGATAGGCGGCATCCTGATCGTGAGTGATCCGGAACCGGCCGCCGTTTTCAGCCGCATTCCGCCGGGCCTGAGCCAGCGCCCAGTCGGGCATCTCGTAGCCCTCGGGGTGGGCCAGGGTCACATCCATGCCGTAGCGCGGGAACAACAAAATCTGTGACAGCGGCACCGATATCGGCTTTTTATGGCTGGTGGCGTAGGCCCAGATGATCGAGACTTTTTTACCCTGCAGATTGTCCAGTTTTTCCTGCATCGTCAGCAGGTCGGCCAGGGCCTGCAGCGGATGGTATTTATCGCACTGCATGTTAATGATCGGTGCTGGCGACCATTCCGCCATATCGTTCAGATACTTGTTGCCGATCTCCCAGAAACAGTTGCGGCAGGCGATGGCATGCCCGTAGCGGGATAAAATCACCGCCGTGTCCTTGGGCGATTCGCCGTGGGATATCTGCATCGTGCTGGTGTCCAGGTAATGAGCATGCCCGCCTAACTGGGTGATACCCGCCTCCATGGAATTGCGGGTGCGGGTGGACTGCTCGAAGAACATCAGAAATACGGTCTGATTTTTCAGGTAATCGGTGATTTCACCGGTCTTGAATTTCTGTTTCAGGTCGGCGGAAAGTTCCAGCAGGGCATCGATGTCCGCTTTGGACCAGTCCTGCAGGGTGATGAAATGCTTGCCTTTCAGCCGATCGATCAATTCCTTATCAAATTTCATAGTTACTCCAGCTCGCTTCCGGTTTTGGCACCAGCAGCATAATTGTTCACATAAATTTTGGGGATGGTGGCGTAGACGGCGGCGGCGGTGACCAGCTCTTCTTTCCAGGTGCGCTCGTTGGGAGCGTGGGCCTGGTCTTCGTGGCCGGGACCGAAACCGATGCAGGGAATCCCGTACTTGCCCATGATTGCTACACCGTTGGTGGAAAATGTCCATTTGTCGACCAGCGGTTCGTTGCCGAACAGTCCGCGGTAAGCATCCACCACGGTCCGGGTGGCGGGATGATCGGCGTCGATCAACCAGGTCGGAAAATAGGAGGCGGTCGGGTAGCGGACGCCGCGATAGGACGGCCGGTCGTAATCGTAGAGCGCCACTTCGGCACCGGCTTTTTGGACCGCCGGCAGGGACCGGATTTCGGCCAGGGCCGATTCCATGGTTTCGCCGAAGGTCAGGCGTCGGTCGATCGAGATCGAGCAGCCATCGGCCACGGCGCAGCGCGAGGGTGACGAAAAGAAAATTTCCGACACTGTCAGCGATCCCTTGCCCAGAAAATCGTGATCGGCCAGGCGACCGTTCAACTGCTCCAGTTCGGCCAGGATCGGCGCCATCTTGTAAATAGCGTTATCGCCCCGTTCCGGCGCCGAACCGTGGGCGCTGATTCCGCTGGTGCTGACCTTGATTTCCATCCGGCCGCGCTGGCCGCGGTAGACCCGGCACGAGGTCGGTTCGCTGATCACCACGAACTCCGGCCGCAGTCCGGTCTTATCGATGATATACTGCCAGCAAAGACCGTCACAGTCCTCTTCCTGGATCGTGGCCGTTACCACCAGGGTATAGTCATCCTCCAGACCCAGGTCCTTGATAATTTTTCCGGCATAGACCATCGCTGCAATCCCGCCTTCCTGATCGGAGGCGCCGCGACCATAGACACAGTCATCATCCTCTTTACCGGAATAGGGATCGAACTCCCAGTTGGCACGATTGCCGACGCCTACCGTGTCGATATGGCCGTCCATGGCAATCAGGTGTTTGCCATGCCCCAGCCAGCCGCGCAGGTTGCCGAAATCGTCGATCTCGATGCGGTCGAAGCCGACTTTTTCCATTTCCTCGGCGGCCCGTTTAATCACCGCTGCCTCCTGGCCGCTTTCACCGGGAATCGCGATCATGTCCCGCAGAAAGCGGACCATGTCGAACCGGTAAAATTCGGCCTGGTGTTTGATTTTCATAAAATCCATTTTCATCTCACAGTTAATTGTTCCATGGCGGCCCATAATTTCCGTGACTGGAACCGCGCTTTGTGCAGTAGTTCATCTTCGTCGAGCGTGACGCATTGCCGGTCACGCAGTTTAAACTTTCCGTTGATAATGACCGCTTCGGGCCGATCCAGCCCGAACAGCAGGTGGCCGCTCAGATTGGCGGCGGACAGTTCCGTCCGGGGGGAATAATCATAGATCGCCAGATCGGCGGAAGCCCCCACCTGGATTTTGCCGATCGACCGCCCGAAGATTCGCGAGGCGATCGCCGGATTGTGATCGAACAAGAGTTGGCTGTAATCCAGGTTGTCGGCCCCGCCCGTCAGACTGTGGCTGCGGATCAGGGTACCTTCCTTGGCCTCGTTCAGCAGATTGGCCTGCATGCCGTCGGTACCTAGTCCGGCTTTTAATCTGTTGACGGTAGCGGCACTCAAAATGCCGACCCGGTTGTTGGCATTCGAGGTGGGATTATGCACCAGCAGGGCACCGGTCTGCGCCAGAATATCCACATCCTCCGGCGGCATGTGAAGACCGTGAATAATCAGGCTGCACTGATTGATCAGATCGAAGGCTTGCAGGCGGTCGATCACCGAGCGGTAGCCACGATTGCGGGCGTCGGTTTCGTCGGCCTGATCTTCGGAAACGTGGATATGAACACCCCAATCACAATCATCACCCAGGGTCCGGCGAATTGTCGCCAACGACTCGTCCAACAGGGTGAATGATGCATGCAAACCGATCAGCGGCCGGATGTTGGGGTGATTGCGATAATTATTAAAAAAATCGAGGTTTTCTTGCAGTCCGGCCTGGAATCCGGCGGGACCGTTGCGATCGGTGATTTCGAAGGCCGCCGCCACATTGATTCCGATGGTTTCGGCCACTTCCGCCAGCAGCTCCAGCGAGCCGCCGATGAAATTCTGACTGGAATGGTGGTCGATCACCGTGGTCACCCCGCTGTGGAGGCAATCCAACAGTCCCGCCGCAAACGAGGCGCGGGTGGATTCTGTATCGAGGGCTCGGTCCAGCCGCCACCAGATTTTCTGCAGTTTCTCGACGAAATTCTGCGGTGGCGCCGCCGGCCAGGGCATCCCCAAGGCCAGAGCCGAATATAAATGGGTGTGAGCGTTGATCATGCCCGGCAACACCAGTTTACCGGCCAGATCGACGACCTGTCCGGCGGACAGGCCTTCCGGCAACGCGGCGCCGACGGCGACGATCACGCCATCCTGGATAGCAATAAAACCTTCCTCGATCAGCCCGGGATTGGTACCGGGACTGGCGATCCGGCCGTTGGTCAGAATCAGATCCATCAGCGGTCTCTCCCTTCGATGGCGGCCAACACTTTTTCGGGTGTCAACGGAATCTCATTCAACTGCACGCCGATGGCGTGGCTGACGGCGTTGGCAATTGCCGCCGCCGTGGGAATCACCGCCGGTTCGCCGATACCCTTGGCGCCCCAGGGACCCAGCGGTTCAGCGGCTTCCACCAGGATCGTTTCCACCTCGCCTACATCGGCGGCCGTGGGCAATAAATAGGTCGAAAGATTTCCGGTCAGCACCCGGCCGCGGTCAAATTTGAACTGTTCGGTCAAAGCCCAACCGATGCCCTGGGTCGTACCACCTTCCACCTGCCCCTCCAGTCCGGCGGGATTGATGGCCTGACCGATATCATGGGCAGCCCAGATTTTGTCCACGTGGACCAGCCCTGTCAGGCGATCCACCCGCACCTTAGCCACATGGGTGGCGTAGGAATAGGTAAAATAGGCCTCGCCGATCCCCTTTTCCGGATCGTAATTCAGCGCCGGCACGTGCCACCAGCCCAGCATATCCATCTGGTAATTGCCGGTGAACAGGTAATCGGCCAGGGTGCCGAAGTCGGATTTTTCGGTCTCGTCGACCAGAATCCGGTCGCCGGCAATCGTAATTTTTTCCGGATCGGTTTCCAGCATGGCAGCGGCGGCGGTTTTCAGGATCGGCGCCAGTTTGGCGGCGGCATCACGAATCGCGTTGCCGGTCATGACCACATTGCGGCTGGCGACGCCGGGACCGCTGTCCGGTACCAGGTCAGTACTCGGCGCAGGCACGGTAATCCGGCCGGAATCGATCCCCAGCGCCTCGGCCGTCATCTGGGTCACGGCGGTCAGGGCGCCCTGGCCCATCTCGGCCAGTCCATAAGCAACAGCCACCGAACCATCACGGCGAATCTGGATTTTGGCGCCGGCCCCGTCCAGCGCCCAGCCGGCGGCACCCAGGCAATTGCCGTAATGGGAGGCGGCGATCCCGATGCCGCTCAGGTAGCGCCCGGCGGACGTCCGAGCCGAGCGAACGGCGTTCCAATCCGAGCGGTCCCGGCTGCGGGTAATCGTCTCTTCCGCACCCACACTGACGGATAATTTCTGGCCGGTCTGGGTCAGGTCGCCGGTTCGCAGCACGTTTTTCAGCCGCAGTTCCACCGGATCGATACCCAGGCTGTCGGCGATGATGTCCAGCATCCGCTCGTGACCGAAAGTGGCCTGGGGCGAACCGAAACCACGGAAGGCGCCGGTGGTGGGCAGGTTGGTGTACCAGGCGGTCGAGCGCACCCGGATATTGGGAATCACGTAGGGTCCCATGGCGTGAATCGTGCTGCGGGAGGATACGACGGTCGACAAAGTGGCGTAGGCGCCGGAGTTCTCTTCCAGCCGGATATCGGCCGCCAGCAAACGGCCGTCATTGGTGACGCCGACCTTGAAATGAATCTGAAACGGGTGCCGTTTGCTGGTAAGTTGCACGTCGTCGCGGCGGTTGTATACCATTTTTACCGGCCGATTGAATTTTACGGCCGCTAACGCGGCACGGGCGCAGAGCTCCGATGGAATATCCTCCTTGCCGCCGAAGCCGCCGCCGATCGGCGACTGGACCACCCGGACTTTGCTGAAGGGAATTCCCAGTACCCGGGCCACTGCTTTCTGGACATAATAAATGCACTGGATCGAACCGTGGACCGTGACGCTGCCGTCATCTTCCGGGATGACGATACAACCCTGTGGTTCCAGGTAATAATGTTCCTGAAACGGCGTGACGAAATCGGCCTCGATGATTTGGTCGGCGGAAGCGAAACCGGCTTCGATATCGCCTTTATCGACCCGGTGGCGACAGGCCACATTGGAATCGTGGATAAAATTACCGGTGGCGGCTTTGCTTTCAGCGATCGAGAAAATCGGTTCGAATTCTTCGTACTGCACCATCACCAGGCGGGCGGCCCGGCGGGCGGCGACTGCGGTCTCGGCTACGACGATCCCGATCGTATCGCCGACGAAGCGCACCACCGGATCGGCCAGTAGCGGCTGATCCTCGATAATGACCCCCACCTGATTTTTCCCAGGGATATCGCGAGCGGTCAGCACGCCCAGAATTCCCGGTTGCGAGGCTGCCGGTGCAATATCGATGGCCGTCACCCGACCGAACGGAATGGCGGAATAAAACGGGTAGGCATGGACCATCCGATCCAAGAATTCATCGGTGACAAAGCGGGTCCGGCCGGTTACCTTGCCGGCGGCGTCGACCCGGGGGACCGACCGACCGATATATTTGAAATCCTTACTCACCGTATTCCTGTTCAAAATCGCGCCGTTGCAATCATTTTTAAGTAAGGTATTTTCTTCATTTTTCTATTACAGCAAACCGTGAAATTTAGCGCTTTTATCGAGCATCATCCAAAGACGGAAGTGAATTTAAAATTTATTCCATCGAAGAGACCTTGATCGCTGAGTTTCAGCTCGGGGATGACCAGCAAGGCCAGGAAGGACAAGCTCATGAAGGGCGCCGGCAGGGATGAACCAAGACCCTTGGCAAAGCGATCCAAAGCGGAATACAGCCCGGCCACAGTCTGTCCGTCACGGTCGCTCATGATACCAGCCACCGGCAGCGGCATAATCACTTCTTCCATTCCACCAACGGCGGCGATTCCGCCCCGTTGTTCGATCACCAGATTTACCACCCGGCATAGTTCTTCGTCGCTGGCGCCCAGAGCAACAATATTATGGCTGTCATGAGCCACCGATGAGGCAATCGCACCGGTTTTAAGACCGAAATTGCGCACGAAACCCAGCGCCGGCCTGGCATTGGCATAACGGTTGACCACCGTCAATTTCAGTATGTCGCGACCGGGATCGGCCACCACGTTCCCATCGGAAATCCACGGTTCGACCAAGGCACTACCGGTGATTAACTGGCCGGGAATCACATCGATGGTCCGGATTTTATTACCGGCCGCCGGCACGGCGAAATCGGTAATCTGCTTGCGCTGGCAATTGAATTTATTCAGCGACTCGACCGCGACGGCCGGTAATGCCGAGCAGCCGTTTTCCGCCACCAGGATTCCATCGATATAAGTCCGAATCACATTGAACTGCGCCAGATCGTCCACCACGATGAAATCGGCCGGATCGCCCACCCGCAGCAGGCCCACCTCCAGATCGTAATGCTCCACCGGAGCGAGACAGGCCGCCCGCAGCAGGTTGTATGGATTGAGTCCGGCCGCCAGCCCGCGTCGGACCAGCTCGTTGATGTGCCCGCGCACCAGGTCGTCGGGATGTTTGTCGTCGCTGCAGAGCATGCACATACCCGGGTATTCGTCAATTAATGGATACAGATCGTCGAAATTTCGGGCGGCGCTGCCTTCCCGAATCTGAATTTTCATCCCCCGTGTGATTTTCTCCCGGGCTTCCGGCAGGGTCACGCATTCGTGGTCGGTCGTGATACCTGCAGCGATATATTTTCCGGCCGCGGATCCCTGCAGCCCCGGGGCATGACCATCCACCAGCCGGCCGTATTTACGGGCCAGAGCCAGTTTGGCCGTCACCTCCGGCAGGTCCAGTAGCACACCAGGGACATTCATCATTTCACTGAGGAATTTGAGCTGCCGCCGGGAAAATAACCGTTCGATATCGGCCGCGGTAATGGTCGCACCGGCGGTTTCGAACGGTGTCGCCGGTACGCAGGAAGGGGCGCCAAAATGAAATTTGAAGGGTGATCGCGCAGCGTTTTTCAGCATGAATTCCACCCCTGCGACACCTAGTACATTGGCAATCTCATGGGGATCACAAACCGCCGCCAGCGTGCCGTGCGCTAGCGCCAGCCGGGCGAATTCCGTGGGCACCAGCATTGAGCTTTCGATGTGAATATGGGCGTCGATCAGACCCGGCAAGATAGTCTGTTCTACGGCATGGCTGGTTTCATCAATCGCTACGATGCGTCCGTTTTCAACGGCAATCCGGCCGGGGAAGGTGCGTTGATTGAATATATCGACAATATTTCCGGAAATTTCAAACTGCAAATGTGCCATAATTAATTCTTACTCTTTGCCCTTTCTATCGATATAATTTACTAAGATTTCAGTCGGAGATGGAAACTTATCGGATCAGCTCCAATACCACGATTCCGTTCAAAATGATGATGGATTCTATTCAGTTGCTGATATCTTCATACACGATCTCTACCCCGCCCTGTTCAAGGGCTGCTACTATTCGGAAATCGTTTATTAATTCAGCACCTGTGTCATTATTAGCAATAAAAACTAAATCCACATACGCCATATTGACCATCGTAACTGTTTGAGCCATAATCGACATCAATTGGGGCCAGTATTCGCCCAGGTAGATTCGATTGGAGCCGACTTTCACCACATAAGGAATGATTTCCGATCCCAGTTTATCGACTGTCGCAGCCGTTACTACCATTCTATGGAACAAAGAATAGGTAGAATCGGAAGAATACAATACCTCGTAACTTTGAATGTCTTCGGATATAATCACCGGATTATCCTGCAATTTCAGTTTACCAAGTGATTTGTCGGCAATCTCGGCATAGCTCAGGGTAGTATCCGCCAGCAGGTAAAGGCCGAAATCGCAAAGGGATTCATCTGTGTTCGAACAACCGGCCATTAAGCCAAGCATAAGAAAAGTCATACAAAAGAGTAAAATTCTGCGCATAGATTCCTCCTTTGAATACCAATGGATTGCCATCGGCAGGAAATGATGCCGATTTTAATCAGATTCGCCTGGATATACAAATCAATTTGTGACGGGTTATTCAACAACCTCAACCAGCAAGCCTTTCAGGTACAGGCTCTCGGGAAAGGGCAGCGTCACAGGATGGTCGGCCCCCTGCCGCAGCCATTGCAGAATCCGCCCATCGCGCCCCGCATCGAGGGCGGCATCGGCCACGATCTTTTGAAACAAGTCCATCTTCATCAGACCCGAACAGGAAAAAGTAAACAGCAGCCCGCCCGGCCGCAGTAACTTGAAAGCCAACCGGTTGATATCCTTGTAGCCGCGACTGGCCCTGGGCAGATTGCTCTGCGATTCGGCGAATTTCGGCGGGTCCAGAACGATGATATCGAAGGTCCGGCCCGTTTCGTCGTATTGTCGCAACAATTGGAATACATCGGCCTTCACGTTCATACAAAGTTGTTCGTCTAATGAATTCAGTTGCCGATTCTGATCGATCAGCGATAGCAGGCCGGCCACGCTTTCCACGTTGGTTACCTGCCGGGCGCCGCCCTGGAGGGCCGCCAGCCCGAATCCGCCGGTATAGGCGAAACAATTCAGCACATCCTTATCGGCACTACAGGAACGGACCAGTTGCCGGTTCTCCCGTTGGTCCAGGTAAAAACCGGTCTTGTGGCCGTTGCGAATGTCCACCAGAAATTTTAGACCATTTTCAACGATTTCCACCAACTCCGGCGGTTCCGCGCCCCACAGTAGTCCCCGGACCGGCTCCAGACCCTCCTTGCCACGGACGTCGGCATCGGAGCGCTGATAGATTCCCGTAACGCCGGGCGAGTGCCGCAGGATATCGACGACAGTAGATTGCCAATACGCCGCCCCGGCACTCAGAAACTGGCAGACCAGAAAGGCGCCGTAACGGTCGACTATCAGTCCCGGTAGTCCGTCGGCCTCGGTCGCCACCAGCCGGCAGGCGTCCGTCTGCTGCGCAATTCCCGCTGCCTTACGCAGGGCCACGGCAGCCTTGATCCGTTTTTCGAAGAATGCCACGTCGATCGTCTCGCCTTCGTCGAAAGTCCAGACACGCACCCGAATCTGGGAAACCGGGGAATAGGCCCCGCGCCCCAGGAACCGGCCGTCGGCGGAAAACAGATCGACCGTCTCCCCCGGCCGGGGAGCGCTGTTGACTTTTTTGATCGCCCCCGAAAATATCCAGGGATGCAGCCGCAGCAGGCTGCGTTCACGGCCTGGTTTTAGGATGATTCCGGTCATGGTCGTACTTTTTCCTGATAATTGATATCGAACCGGGGATGACCGCACCACGACGACAATTTTTCAATCGCGATCTTAAGTCGGTTTTTTCCCGGGCGAAATATACGGGAAGTTTGCCAGTCTTCCGTCAAATCAGCGGTTGCCGATAGCGGCTGGCGCAATTTATTCCTGAGGACCGTAAATTAACTCATGGACTTTACCGCTCTGGCCTTCCCCGATGGTGCCCCGGTTGCCGGTGCCTGCATCGCCCTGCTGGGCGGCGGCGGCAAGACCGGTCTGCAGCAACGGCTGGGCCGGGAACTGGTGCAAGTGTTTGGCCGGGTCCTGTTGACCTCGATTACCAAATCTGCATTTCATACCGACCCTAAAATTATCTGCCGGGATGAAATCGGCAGCGGCGATTTAGCCACCTGGTTCGCCCGCCACAATCCCCTGTGCGTGATGGGCACCTGCCTGAATGCCCACAAAGTGGACGGCATCACCATGGATGAATTGGAGCAATTCAAAGACCAGGCCGATGTCACGATTGTTGAATGCGACGGTGCCCGCAACCGGCCGTTGAAGGTCCATTGCGATCACGACCCGATGGTCCCGGATTTCTTCGATCGGGTGATCGTCATCGTCGGCGCCGATGTGGTCGGCACGACCCTGGCCGACGGACTGGTACACCGCCCGGAGCGCTTCCGCGAATTCTGGGGCATCGCCGACAATTTCGTGCTGACGCCTGCTTTCATTACCCGGGTCGTCACCTCGGAAAAGGGCTACTCATCAAAAATACCGCCGGCCATTCCGCGCACCTATTTCGTCAATAAGACCGACGCCCATCCCGGTCAGGCCAGCGCATTGGCACGCGCGATTTACGCCGCCTCCGGCCGACCCACCTGGTACGGCAGCGTACAAAAGGATCATCTGGAACCGGTGCAGTGACCACGACCCAATTGATCATCACCGCCGCCGGACTTTCCCGCCGCCACCCGCCGAACAAATTATTGTTGCCATCGGGCAATCGGACAGTGATCGAAACCACTGTCTGGAGTTTCATCGACTCGAACATGGGAATCACCGTCGTCACCGGCCATCAATGGGAAAAAATCAAGCCGCTGCTCAACCGGCGCTTCGGTGACCGGATCACCATTGTTTACAATCCTGATTTTGCCACCGGACTGACCTCATCGATTAAGGCCGGCCTGACAAATACGTCCGGAGAACCGGATTATTGGGCTTTCTGCAACGGCGACAAGCCGTTCATCCAACCGGCGACGATCGAATTTCTGCTGGCCGAATTGGAGCGGATCAAACCGTTGATTCTGGTCCCCACCTTCAGTGAGCGGATGGGCCACCCCACCTTTTTTTCTTCCGAATTGACCCCCGAACTGTTGGCCCTCAGCGGCGATAACGGCGCCCGGGAAATAATTCTAAGACATGGTAATGCAGTGCGGTATGTTCCAGTAAATGATGCCGGCGTGGCACTGGATATGGATAGTTATCTGGATTCTAATAATACCGGACACAACACAAACCAGTGAGTCAAGCGGTTAGGAATAGCGAAAGGATTCATCATGAAATTATCAGACATTCCCTTTAATGTCATCGAGTGGTCGGAAATCCCGAAAACCGAATATCCGGGTGAACGCGGCAGGGCGTACTGGCGCACCCTGCAATTCGGCGAAATCCGCGTCCGGATGGTCGAGTATTCGCCGGGCTATCTCGCCGATCACTGGTGCGACAAGGGCCATATCCTGCTGGTTATTGAGGGTGAGCTGCAGACCGAACTCAAAGACGGTCGCATTTTCACCCTGAGGCCGGGGATGAGCTACCAGGTCGCCGACAACACCGAACCACACCGTTCGCTCACGGCAGTCGGGGCCAAGCTGTTCATCGTTGATTGAAGTCCCTACTTGTCACCCATTCCGGCGGACGCAGTACACGCGGCACCTGTTGCCAACATCCGGCAGAATAGCCTGGAAGGAGCAAACATGATTTCACTGCGCGACAGCATTGATATCAGAACAACTCCCGGCGAAGTTTTCGCCTGGTTGGAGCAAATGCCGCGGCACTATACGCTCTGGCATCCGGCGCATGTATCCTGCCGGGTGTTGCATGGATCGCTGCTGGCGGTGGGTTCTGAGATCGAATGTGAGGAATTTCTCCATGGAAAATCCCACAAGCTGCGCTTCCGCATCACGAATGTGGTTCCGGACCAGCGGGTGGAATTTGCCATTGCCGGCATGGGACGCGGGGCATTCGAGGCCCGGGGAAACGGGTATGACGTCCGCTTTACCGCCGAACTCGAAATCGGTTCGAGGGTAAAATTCATCGATCGTCTGCTCGATTTCGTTTTTCTTTTGTTATTCAGGAACCGGATCGCGGCCATGCGCCAACATATGCTGGAAGAAGGCCGCAATCTGAAGGCGATCCTTGAAACCGGGACGATCTGACCGAATCACTCATCGGTGGTTTGCGTACTGCGATTTTAATCCGGGCGATCCTGCTAACCATCTGTGGCGGACATATTTATACCGCTAATCTGAGGCGGGGATTGAGGGAAAGAAGTGTATTAAGCCCAATCAAATGCGTTTGATTCCTTGAAATTTTACTATTTATAATGTAATCTGATGGCGGGCTTATTGACGGAAAATATTTTCATGAGCCTTGTGCGGGAGGGAAATCGACCGTTGAAGATTACAATAACTCAACCGGATTAATTTAAGTGGGAAGTATTGCCGAGCCGAGCTGGCTGAAAATTATAATTGCCTTGTTCAGTGGCGGGATGCTGGTAAAACTGTTCGAATATTTTTATGTCCAAAAAGTGAACGACCGGAAGTCCGCCGCCCAGTTGATCAATAAAAATCTTGATCCGATTTTAAAAGCCGCCGATGAACTGGTCGGTAAAATTCGCTACCTGGCCCAATCCGATTTCGATGAATTCAGTTACACTGACCGGCCGGAAGGACTGGAATTCTCCGACTGGTTCACTTACCTGGACAGTATTTATCTCTTCGTTCAACTCTGGGCGCGCATCCAGATCATGCGACTGGAAGGCATCTACACCAATTTAGCCCTGAATAAGCGGGGGGCGCTGTTGCTGGCATTCATCCGGGCGCTCGAGAGCAGTAAAAATCAAATCGTGAAACGGGGCTGGCAGCGCGGCATGGGTGAATCGCTGATTAAACAAATCAACGAAAAATACTATACGATAACATTCGCGGAATTCACCGACAGGTTTTTAGCCGAGGCGGGTTTCAGACGCTGGTTCGACCCCCTGATTGCCATTCTGGAAAACCTGGATTATCAGGATGACCGGCAAACTCTACTGGTATATGGTATTATTATCCATGCCATGATCAATACCCTCGATGAAAAGCACCAGGTAACCGGACGCAAACCAGGCTGGGCCAATAAACTGACCGGTAAAAGCCGTCGTCTCCTGCAGTACCGCATTTTCCAGATTTACCTGCCTTTTGTTAAAAACCCCCGGCAGTACTATCAGGTCGGTTAAAAAAAATACGCCCGCGGGTCGCTGACTTTCGAAAAAATCATTGCCGTTGGGCGTAATCAAGTCTTGTTTTACCGACAACCGAAGCTATACCAAATTCCGCTCGGAATCAAGTATTTTCGTCCGGTTTAACTGGCACCTGATGAGAGAGATCATTGTCAACCGAACGCCTGCCGGCGGGAGCCCGGTGTCGGGAACGTCGCACCCAACGGCCTAACGTTTGGCGGTAATGCCGAACTCCAGCCAAAGCGAATGATCGATGGTGATTTTCACCAGTTGATTGGCTTCGCCGTAGCGCGCTTTCAGGCTTTGCATCTGCTGGTTCAGTTCCGCCGTCTTGGCTTTCAGCCCGGCTTTCAGGGCTTCCTGTTCGTTGTTCAGTTGCTCGCAGGCGTTGATATCAGTTTCAAAGCCGCCGATAAATTCGGCGTCGATACCCCGGACGGCCAGGGCCGCGGCGTGGGCCCGCAGGCCGCTGAGCATGACCTTCCCGTTACTGATGGTTTCGGCGAAAGTTGGTGTACCCATTGTTACCCTCCTTAGCTAAAGATTACTACTTTCAAGCGTATTTACAGGTAATCTCCGGCGGACCGGAGTCAGACTATCAATCAATATGAAAGTATTTCTTCACCGGGATTCCTCGCCCCCGGTGGTGTAATTAATTTAACACATTATTTTCATTTTACACAAATCCCGGAATTGCTGCCCGCAAGGATTGGGTTGGTTCCCCGATACTCCGGGTCGGTTCCCGAAAGGATTGGGTTGGTTCCCCAACACTTCGGGTTGGTTCCCCGACGCTTCGGGATGGTTCCCGAAAGGATTGGGATGGTTCCCCGACGCTCCGGGTCGGTTCCCGAAGGGTTCGGGATGGTTCCCCGACGCTTCGGGTCGGTTCCCGAAAGGATTGGGATGGTTCCCCAAAGCTCCGGGTTGGTTCCCGAAAGGATTGGGATGGTTCCCGAAAGGATTGGGATGGTTCCCCGACGTTTCGGGTCGGTTCCCCAAAGCTCCGGGTTGGTTCCCCAAAGCTCCGGGTTGGTTCCCCAAAGCTCCGGGTTGGTTCCCGAAGGGTTCGGGATGGTTCCCCAACGCTTCGGGTTGCTGCCCGTGATGATAATAATGCTGTAGGGGCACAGCATGCTGTGCCCCTACAATAATTTGTTAAAATGATCGCATGATGAACAATCCACCGGCGGAGACGGTCTGATCAAACCAATTACAAAATAACCGCCCCGGCGGCTGCCGTCAGTAATTCCCCTGCGAATCGATTTTAAGCAGCCACAAGTCGCCGCCGTTTCCGGCTGAGTTGGTATAGCCGGTGATTATATAGCCGCCGTCCGCTGTCCGGCAGATCGAATTCCCACCATCGTCAAGCTCACCGCCGTAACTTTTGTTCCAAAGCTGAGAGCCGCTGCTATCGGTCTTGACGACCCAGACATCGTAATCGCCGGTGTTGAACGAATTGGTCGCGCCAACCACGATAAAGCCGCCGTCAAAAGTCTCCACGACGGACCGGGCCAGGTCGCGACCATCGCCGCCGAAAACCCGTTCCCAGGCGATTTCGCCGTCGGCGTCCAGCTTGATCAGCCAGATGTCATCCAGACCATTGCCGTAGGATTCAGCCGAACCGGCCAGCACCCACCCGCCGTCGCTGGTCTCACAAACCGAATACCCCTCGTCATAATCGTCACCGCCATAAATTATATCCCAGATTATGGCACCCTGATTATCAGTCCGCAGCAGGCGCAAATCGGAGAAACCAAAGTCCCCCGGCGACGTATAGCCGACCACAACAAAATCACCGGTCAGGGTTTCCAGCACCGCGTAACCCTGATCGGCCGACCCGCTGTAACCATAGGTTTGGTTCCATTGCCGCTCACCACCCGGGTCGGTTCTGATCAACCAGATATCGCTGAGCCCCTGACCCGCCTGTGTTGTAGTTCCACAAATGATATATCCGCCGTCACCGGTTTGTTTGATGTCGTAACAGATATCATCATTGGCAGCGCCGTAGATTTTATCCCATTGCCGGTTGCCCCGGGAATCGGTTTTAATGATCCAGGCATCCTTCAAACCGGCACCGGACGATTCGGTATAACCGCCGATGATAAAGCCGCCATCGGCGGTCTGATCGAGGGCCAGGCCGCGATCAAAACCAGACCCGCCAAACACCTGTGACCATTCTTCCTCACCGTACCGGTCGGTCTTTAGCAGCCAGACATCCGCCAGGGTCTGATAGGAATTGGTCGTCCCGACAATGATATAGCCGCCAGCCGCTGTCTGTTGCACGGCCGCTCCCTCATCCTGATATTCGAATCCGAAGGTCTTTGAAAAAGTGCCGGCGGGATCGTCGGAATTCTTGTCACAGGCCCCGACTATCAAGATGACCAGCAGAATGCCGGCCAGCCGACCAGTGGAACGATTCGGTTCAAACATAATAATAATCGTATTTCGATCAGAATTTGACTATTTCGAATGACATGCTGATGTTATCAGTCGGTCAAATTTACAGTCGAAACGGTCATTTGGTAATTCCCGGTTTTCGCCAATGGGCTTAGCGGGAATAGTCCGGCGCCAACGAAGTTCCGGCAACCAGCAATTTAGAGTCATTACCGGCTGACCGGCAGAGTCAACCGCTTATCGATTAAACTCTTGATCATGATCCGATTAGACCGTAAAGTCTGCTGGAATTAAGTCAAAATACTGCGGAGGGAAAAACCATTGAAAGTAGCAATCCAAGGATTTTTCATCTTAGTGCTGATTATTGTTTTGGCCGGCTGCGCTAAGTCACCATCAGCCATGCTGGAAAAAATCACCTGGTTGGCGTCCACGCATCCCTACGGCAGTACCGCCGTCAAAATACAGACCGCTGAACTGACTATCTATGTTGATCCGGTTGATCTCGTAAACATTGATACCCTGCCCCCGGCCGACGTCATCCTGCTGACCCATTTCCACGGCGATCATTTTTCACCGGCCACGATCGGCCCATTGCTGACTCCCGCCACGGTGATTATTACCCCTGATCTGCAAACGGTGCAGGAAGCGCTGCCGCAGGCCAAAACAGCATTGGTACTGCCGGGAAAACCGGCGTCAGTGAATGATTTCGTCATCGATGCAATTCCGGCCTACGGTTGCGCGGCCCACCCCGCCGAAGCAGGCGGACTGGGTTATCTGTTCACGTTGGACGGTGTGCGCTGCTATATTTCCGGCGACACCGGCCCCACCCCGGAAGCACTGGCCCTCTCCGGCATCGATATCGCCGTACTGAATGTTCGTAAGCCCTATGGCCTGTCCGGGCAGGATGTGGTGGAATTCGCTATAGCGGTAAAACCACAAATAATTGTGCCGATCCACTGGCTGCCCGAAAATGACGAATACGGCGACAGCGAACAGATCGCTTACATTCGCGAACACCTGCCGTCGACCAGCATGCTGTCGATCCTTGATTTGAAATAAACCAAAGACCCGGGGGGATATTGAAAATTGGAAAATATAATGATCCGGCGACCGGTGTCGCATGAATAAATTGCAGCGGAACGATCATCTGGCCTGGTGGCAGGTCGCCCGTTTCGGAATGTTCGTCCACTGGGGTCTGTATTCGCGTCTGGGCCGCCACGAATGGGTGATGAACAAGGAGCGGATTCCGGTTGCAGACTACGAGCGGCTGGCTGACGATTGGCAGCCCGCTGAAACACCCGCCCGGAATTGGGCCCGGCTGGCCCGCGAATCGGGAATGAAGTACCTGGTTTTCACCACCAAACACCACGACGGTTACTGTCTCTGGGATACCGCTCAGACCGAATACAATTCGGTCCGGCGCGGACCGGGCCGGGACCTGGTCCGGGAATTCGTGGAAGCCGGCCGGGAATTCGACCTCAAAATCGGCTTTTATTACTCGCTGATGGATTGGCACCATCCCGATGGTGCAAATTGCGCTAATGACGAAGCCGCCCGCCGCCGGTTTGTTGATTTCACCCACGGCTGCGTGCGTGAACTGATGACCAATTACGGCAAAATCGATATTCTCTGGTACGACGTACCCTGGCCTCTGCCCACCGCGACTGCCTGGGAGAGTACTGAATTGAATTCAATGGTTCGAACGCTCCAGCCGCAAATACTTATCAACGACCGGGCCATGCTGCCGGAAGATTTCTCCACCCCGGAAGAGGCGATCCGGCCGGCCGAAGCCGATCGCCCCTGGGAATCCTGCATGACCTTTAACGGCGCCTGGGGCTGCCTGCCCTACGCCCCGCCGGAGGACTGGCACAGCGCCCGCAAGGTGTTGAGCATGCTCCAGCAGGTCACGGCCGGCGGCGGTAATCTGCTGTTGAATATCGGTCCGGCTCCCGACGGTTCCGTCCCGCCGGAAGCGCTGGAACGACTGGCTACGGTCGGTCGCTGGCTTAAACAAAATGGCGCAGCGCTCTATGGCGGCATCGATCGCAACGACGACTGTTTTGAAGTCAATCCCCTGGGTGCCTGGACCCGCAAAGGAAACACGGCTTATTTCTGGTGCGACCGCTGGCCGGGAGGACAAATCACACTGGCCGGGTTTAAGACCAAACTGGACCGGGCCACGTTGCTGGCGAACGGCACGGCAATCAGATTCGAACAGACCGGTGAACATCTGCGGCTGCTGGACCTGCCGGCGATGAGTCCCGACCGGATCGCCGGGATTACGGTGGTCAAACTGGAATTCGCGGCAGTACCGCGTCAGGAGTTAGGCTTCGGCTATGTACTGCTGCCTTAGATTAATATTTATTCCATGAAAATTTGTTACTGCTCAAGTGAAACGAAACACTCAAATATCTGGAGTCAACTGATGAAACAGTCACTCAGGATCGTCTCGGTCCGGGCGCTGATGAGCGTCGGACTGGTTATCTTCGCCGTTCTGAATTTGATCGGTTGCCGGTCGAAAACGGATATATCCGTCACCGAAGGTCGGGCCCGGATCGGCAGCGCCGAAATCTACTATAAAATCGTCGGCAGCGGCACACCCACTTTCATACTGCACGGCGGGCCCGGCGACACCCATGACACGATGCTGCAATTGCAGGATTTGGCCGACCAGTACCGTCTGATCTTCTACGATCAGCGGGCGGCGGGCCGTTCCACCGGCGACGCCGATACCGCCAACCATACGGTCGAGCAGTTCGTCGAAGATCTGGAACAGTTGCGGCAGCAACTGGCCCCGGAAAAAATCAACCTGATCGGTGGTTCCTGGGGCGCCCTGCTGGCGCTGCAATATGCCATGAAATATTCGGAGAATATCAGTTCCCTGGTGATCATGTCCACTACCGGGATTCGGGCGGAAGCCATGGAATCATTCAGCGCAATCAAGGAAAGCCGGCGTACCACCGCCGATAGCCTGGCGCTGGAAGAAATTTTTGCCAGCGACGGTTTCCAACGGCGACTTCCCGAAAGCTGGGAAAAGTTCTGGCGGGTCTACTTCCGCTCCTACTGCTACAATCCGACCTACGCCGACAGCATTCACCTGTGGTTGCGCGATACGACCTGGACGGCCGTTCCCGGCCGCTATGCCGGTCTGGGACGGTTTTTTCGCAACTATGATCTGGCTCCCGGCCTGAACCGGATAACCTGTCCGACCCTGATCATCTACGGCGACTACGATATGACACCTCTGGAATGGGTCCGACCAATCGCCGACGGCATTCCGGGCGCCCGGCTGGAAATCGTGCCCAACGCCGGTCATTGGGTCTGGGTCGAAGCGACCGACCAGGTCACAACCCTGATCCGGGAATTTTTCACCGCACAGCGACCGTAACCAATTCAACCGATTGCGGTCCGGATAAATAGCGGCGTCGGCGTGTTTCGGGGCAGATCCGTCTTAACACGTACACCCTTTTCTGTTTAAAATCGGTCATGTTCAGTGACACAATAATTGTCATTCGCGGTGCCGGGGAACTGGCCAGCGCCGCCGCCAGCAGCCTGCAGCACTGCGGTTTTCCGGTGATCCTGACCGAGCTGCCGGTACCGCTGGCGATCCGGCGGACGGTGACTTTCAGCGATGCCATGCTCAGCGGTACAGCGACGGTGGAAGGACTGCGGGCCGAATATTGCCAACCGGCCGGTATCGGGGCCATCCGCAACCGTGGCGCCCTGCCGCTGATTACTGACGATCCGGCGATTATCGCTTCCCTGCGCCCGTGGATTCTAGTCGACGCCCGGATGCAGAAACAGCAGCAGGCCGATTTCGCAGTCGGGAAGGCCTATACGGTGGGGCTGGGGCCAGGTTTCACCGCTGGTACAAACTGCCACGCAGTGATCGAAACCAAACGCGGGCACGACCTGGGGCGGATCATCTACGAAGGTTCCGCCGCGCCCGATACCGGCATCCCCGGCGACCTGGGCGGCGAAACCGTGCGTCGTTTGCTGCGAGCCCGAGAAGCGGGCCGGCTGGAGTGGCGGGTCGATTTCGGCAATCTGGTCGGCGCCGGCGAATTGCTGGGCACCATCAATTACAATCACCGGATCGAGGCGCCGATCGCGGGAGTCATCCGGGGCCTGATTTCTCCGCAGGTCAGCATCACCAAAGGACTGAAAATCGGCGATATCGACCCCCGCGGCAAGGCGGTCGATGTGCACCGCATATCCGATAAATCCCGAGCCGTGGGCCGGGCCGTCCTGGAAGCGGTGCTGGAATATGTCAATTTCACCCGTTCCTGAGCCATGGAAAAACGCATCTACCGGCAGTTGACCGAATACGGTTTCGAACAACCGGCGGCCCTGTGCGCCCTGGTGGACTGGCAGGGATCGGTGCCACGGCGCGATTATCCGCTGATGCTGGTCCTGGCCGATGGCACGACAATCGGTACGGTCGGCGGCGGTCCGATGGAATTCCGCGTGATCGAAGCCGTCCGGAAAGTCATCGCCGACGGACAACCGGTTCGTGCGGAATACGATCTCAGCGGTACCGGCGCCGAAGGTGCCGACGGCATTTGCGGTGGCAGCACGCAAGTGCTGATCGAACCGTTCACGCCGGCAATCCGGGACCTGATACGGTCCGTCGCCCTGCTGGAACCGCAGGCTGTCAGCCGTCAATTGGTAACCGCCATCAACGGATTTGAACCGGCTATTGTCCGGCGCTGGCTGGTGGATGAAGCGGGTGCACCGGAGAACCTGCCGGACGAGCTCAACCGCGCCTTGGCGCTGTCCCGGCAGTCGCGGCAGTCCCTGTCGGTCGAAATCGGTAAAACGTTGCACTGCATCAACTATCTGGCGCCGCCGGCCCGGCTGCATATCTTCGGTGCCGGTCATGTGGCGCAGGCGGTGGCCGAACTGGCCCATTTTATCGAATTAGATACATTCATTTATGACGATCGCGCCGATCTGGCTACCACCGAACGTTTTCCCCACGCCCTGCGTTTGGATACATCATCGATCACCGACCTGCCGCAAAAAATCGCGATCGCCACGACTGATTTTGTCCTGGTAGCCACCCGCGGACACCGCCATGATTTTGAACTCATGAGCTGGTTGCTGGCGTTGGATACGGCCTACCTGGGATTGATGAGCAGCCGGCGTAAATGGAAAATTCTGGCGGACGCGCTCGCCGGAAAGGGCTACAGCAGGGAACAATTAGACCAGGTTCACGCCCCGGTCGGACTGGATATTGCTTCCGAGACCGTCCCGGAAATCGCCGTCAGCGTCATATCCGAGATCATCCAGCACTACCGTACCGGCCACCGGTCGACACAGTCACTGTCGGCGCCAAAGGCTCCCTGAAAATGACGGCAATGATCTTGAAAAACGGCCGCGTTGTGCATCATGATAGTATCCGCCGGGAGGATGTACTGATTGAAAACGGCCGGATCGGCGCCGTCGGGAAAGCGCTTCCGGCAGCGGACGGTGCCCGGATCATCGACTGCCAGGGGAAATTAATATTCCCGGGGATCATCGATCCCCACACCCACATGGGCATCCCCATCAAGGGCGGTTGGTCCGCCGACGATTTTACCAGCGGCAGCAGAGCCGCCCTCCACGGCGGTGTCACCACAATTATCGATTTCACGATCCTGGAACCGAATCAATCCCTGCACGACAGCATCGCCGCCCGGCAGCGGGCCGCCGCCGGTTCGATGTGCGATTATCATCTGCACTGCAACTTAACCAGGTTCGACCGCAACCTGCTGGCGGAAATCCCCGACCTGATCGCCGCCGGCGTCAGCAGCTTCAAGGTGTTCACCACCTACAGGGAAGCCGGAATGATGCTGAGTTACGGGGAAATCGAACAGGTCGCCGAAGTACTGGCCGAGCATGGCGGACTCCTGATGGTCCATGCCGAAGATGACGCCATCATTACCGCGGCCCAGGCGCCGTTGACCGCCGCCGGTCACATCGCACCATTCTATCATGGATTGAGCCGGCCCGACCGCGCCGAAGCCCAGGCCGTCGCCGCCATCGCCGGGATCGTCGAACGGACCGGTTGCCCCGCCTATATCGTGCACCTGAGTTCGGCCGCCGGTTTAAAGGCCGCCGCAGCCCACCTCGAACTGCTCCTGGAGACCTGCCCCCAGTACCTGCTGTTAGATGAGTCCCGCTACCGCCGGTCCGACGGCCGGATGTACGTCGCCAGTCCACCGTTGCGCCGCCCGGCGGATAACCAGGTCCTGCGCGCGGCGGTGCTGTCCGGACGAATTTCAGTGATCGGCACCGACCACTGTCCGTTTCACTTGCAGGATAAACATCCAGATATCCCGTTTCAGGATATTCCCAACGGAATCGGCGGCGTCGAGACGCTGTTCCCGGTTCTGCTGGCGGAATTCGTTCGGCACGGGCTCGACCTTAGTCTCCTGACGCGCCTGCTCAGCACCAACGCCGCCCGGGTATTCGGGCTGTACCCCCGGAAAGGCCTGATCGCCCCCGGCAGCGACGCCGACCTGGTAGTGGTCGACCCCGAACGCGTCACCGACGACTGGCAGCCCGATTTAATCGGTGACCCGGACTGGAATGCGTTCGACGGATTTCCGGCGATCTTTCCCGAACTGGTGATCCGCCGCGGTGTACCAGTCGATCGGAAGGGACGGATTAGCGACGTACCGCCGGGTGAATTCATCGCCGCCGGTAGCGCTGCCCTGCCATTCTGATTGCCGATTTGACATCCGGCAAATCGGCTCCCGTTGCGGTTGAATTAATACTGGACATTGTCGTCGGTAAACTGTATCATATGACAACAATATCGATCCGTAATTGGATATCTTAGATCGGCTTGATTTTTTTACAATACCCCAATGCACCGATTATGAAATTGGAACAATTATTATGGAAAGAATGTAGTACAGCAGTAAATTCGTAAGCTTTTTACCGAGAATAAAGGATCAGTTAATGACAGCAAATTCAAGAAGTGGTTCCGGCAACCGGGAACTCAGTCGCTATCTACAGGAAATCAGCAAGTTCGAACCCCTCAAACCCGACCGCGAAGTCGAATTGACCGTAAGGATCAAACAGGGTGATGAACTGGCCAAGAAAGAACTGATCGAAGCGAATCTGCGGTTTGTGGTATCAACGGCCAAGAAATATCAGGGCATGGGATTGCAGTTGACCGATCTGATCAACGAAGGCAATATCGGCCTGATCAAGGCCGCCGGCCGATTTGACGAAACGCGGGGATTTAAATTCATTTCCTACGCCGTCTGGTGGATTCGTCAATCGATCCTGCAGGCACTGGCGGAACAGTCGCGTCTGGTTCGTTTACCGATGAACCGCGTCGGCATGATCACCAAGATCACGCGTACCGCCGAAAAACTGGAAGCGGAAATGGAACGGTCTCCCAAAGCCGACGAGATCGGCCGTCACCTGGAAATGACCGGCCACGAAATCGTCGACGCCATCCGGATTTCACGGCGCGCCCAGTCATTGGATAATCCCCTGCGGGAAGGCGAAGACGGCTCACTTAAGGATATCATCCCCGATGACGGCTATTACCTGCCGGATGAGCCGATCATGTTCGAATCCCTGAAGGAAGAAATCCACGCCGCCCTGGCGACGCTGACCGATCGTGAGCAGCAGATTCTAAAACTGTATTTCGGAATCGACCGCGGCAAGCCGCTGACGCTGAATGAAATCGGCGAGGAATTCAGTCTGACCCGCGAACGGGTCCGTCAGATCAAACAGAAGGCCATTCGCCGTCTCCAGCATCGCTCACGCCGGGAAGCCCTGCGGCCCTATCTGACCTGATAAAACAGGCCACTATAAATTTAAAAGGCGTCTATATGGCGCCTTTTTTTTATTGTATCTCCCCCGGTTATTTCAGGATAGCCAGCGCCTGACGGGTCTTAGCCAACAGCGGCTCGACCGAAATCGCCTGACCGACTGCCTGCTGCATCCACTGGTCCGGAGTAATATTGCCGATCGTGCACATCCGTTCCATCTCACGACCCAGGTTTTTGCCGGCGATATATTCCTGAATCTGAAATTCGATGATCTGACCCAGCGGATAGTTGGGCAGGTACAGGCCGTTATCGATCATGTGCGAATAAACCGCCAGAATCGGTGTGTCGCGGTGTCCCAATATCGGATAATAATATTTATTCCAGATACCGCGGGCGATTTCAATCACGGCCGTTTTCAGTTCCGCCGGCGTGCAATCGGGATGGGCATACATCCAGCGCCAGACGTCCATATCGACCAGGGCGACGGCGGCGATTTCACAAACCGTCCAGAGTCCGTGCAAAGCGGAGTAATACTGCTGTTGTTCATTTGTTTCGGCGAAACCCAAATAGGCCAGATCCCGGTCCTGGAAAACGTAGGCGAAAGCTTCGGTAAAAGCAGTGTTCGGTACACCTTCCAGCAGGGTATGATCGATGCGACTGATGCTGAAGACCTGCTCCACATTATGACCCAGTTCATGGGTGGCTATATTGTAGCCGCGGTAATCCATACCGCCGGCCGGAACACGGGTGCGCAGGTGAGCATTGTCGTTGCGGCGGCCGGCGCCGGCGGCATGCCCGATCCCTCGGGAAGGATCAACGTCAATCTTGGATTGCAGAAATAAGGCGGTCGCCCGGTCGAATCCCATGAAAGTCAGGAAATCCGGCAATTCCTCCTGAAACGCTGCCGCGTCGGGGTAACGCTCCGCTACGAGCCGGTCCAGCACGGCCTGGTCGGGCCGGTCCGAGTTGCGCAAGCCGTTGTACCAGATATCGAATGGCTCGAAATCACGCCCCAGCCGCTGCCCGATCAGCCGGGCCGTGGCCGCCAGTTCTTCTGATGATAACAGTGTATTGAACATTTCCCGAATCTTCGCTTCCGGCACCTCCCGATCCAGATTGAAGCTGCGATCGACAAAATTCGGATACTGGGAATAGTAGGGATCGGCGTTCTTTTCGGCCAGGAAATAATTGCGCAGATAATAATAGCGCGTATCCGGCTCGGGACTGTTATCGGTGGCGGCGCCGCTGATGGTATTGGCGGCCACATTCCAGTCGACGGTGGGATTGTCGATGACAATCTGAGGGATATCCTGATAAATTATTTTTTGCATGACGTCATAAATCAGCCGCTGCCGTGTCAGACCGTCCGCCTGTCCGAAGTCGGCCTTGAGTTGATCGCGCAGTCCCCAGTGGGTAACCAGACGCAGGTCCTTCGGGAACAGATGCTCGCCGCTGGCGGTCAGCAGGTTGCCCATGTAAATATTGTAACCGTTGATATAATTATCGGCGTTGGTGTAGGCTTCATGAATCCCCTGGCTGACGGCGGCCGGTACGCGGTTCGCGAAGCGCTGGGCCAGCCGTACCTCGGCCCATTTCTGGCGGGACCAGTCGGCGCCCTGCGCCAGACATTCCTCGAGGCTGTACAATGGGTAATTCAGCAGCACCCAGAAGGCGATTTTAGTAGCGAACAGATCGGAATTGACATGGCTGTCCAGACTGAGACTGCCCAGCAGATAATCGATCGGTTGCAATGGTCCGGTGTCGACATCCAGGTTCCACTGCAATTCGCGGCTTAACTGGGTCAGGTGGCCGTTGACGCTTTCCAGGGCTGCTTCCAGCCGCTGGAACGACTGCAACAGTTCATCCGGATCGGAAACGAAATTTTCGCGGCAGAAGTCCCCGAATAGTTCGTCAGAGCCATCCTTCGACTGCCAGAGCCGCCGGAGTTGTTCAACGCCGGTGGCAATCCGCTCCTGCTGTTCGGGTCCGTGACTGGTCACCAGTCCGGCGATCACGGTTTCGGCAGCCGTAAGGGGCAGTCCAACCGGTTTTTCCGGTTGGCAGCCAAAAAACAAGATACCGGTCAGAATAATCAATAAAAACCGGTGAATTCCAGTGAAATTTGTCTGTTTCATCATTACCCCTCGACTTAAACACTGTTTCAATTTCCGAAGCACAAAATTACAGCAGGAATTTACATGAATCAGCGGTCATAGTCGCCGGTTGAAAATGCCGGTAAACAAAACGGCCCCAGCTTCTTTGAAGACGGGGCCGCTCATAACATGCAAACTAATCCGGACTACTGCAGCAGCAGTTCTTCCATCTGGGTGATCAGATTGCCGAATACCTCCATGGCATCGTCCACCGGCTGGGGCGTCGAGAGATCGACACCGGCTTTTTTCAGCAGTTCGATTGAATAATCACTGCCACCGGATTTGAGGAAGTTCATGTAATTCTCCATCGCGCCTTCGCGGCCTTCCAGCACTGCCTTGACCAGGGAGGCCGAAGCGCAGTAGCTGATGGCATATTTGTACACATAGAAACGGCGATAGAAATGCGGTATCCGACCCCAGTTGTACTTGTAGCCGTCATCAACTACTGCCACCGGACCGTACCATTTATGTTCGACGTCAAAATAGGTCTGGTTCAGTGATTCCACAGTCGCCGGAACGCCATCCGCCACCATCTGATGGGCGTTGCGCTCGAATTCCGAAAAAATTACCTGCGTGAATACCGTGCCCAGGTAATTGTTCACCCACTGATCCAGCAGCGCCAGCTTCAGTTTCGGGTCGTCGGTATTTTTCATCATGTAATCCATCAGCAGCGCTTCGTTAAAGGTCGAAGCAACTTCAGCCACGAACAGGGTGTAGTCGGCCGTCGGGTAGGGCTGGTTCTGGTTGGAATAAAAACTGTGCATGGCGTGCCCCATCTCGTGGGCCAGCGTGAACATGTTATCCTGGGTGTCATTGTAATTCATCAGGATGTAGGGATGCGACGTAAATGTACCCCAAGAGTAGGCGCCGCCGCGCTTGCCTTCGTTCTCATAAACATCCACCCAACGCGAAGCAAAACCCTGCTTGACCATGTCAAGGTACTCTTCGCCCATCGGCTCGAAGGCTTTGAGCAGCATTTCCACGGCCTGCTCGTAAGTCACTTCCAGGCTGACATCATCGACAATCGGAAAGGCCGTGTCGTACAGGTGAATCTCATCCATGCCCATAACCTTGCGCCGCAGCTCCATATAACGATGCAGGTATTCCACATTGGCGTAGACCGTGTTCAGCAGGTTGTCGAACACTGCCACCGGAACGTTGTCGGCATCCAGAGCCATTTCCAGCGTGCTGTTGTACTTCCGAGCCCGGGTAATGAATAAATCCTTCTTCAGGTAGGTATCGAATACCGCCGCATTGGTATTCTTAACCTTGTCGAAGGCTTCAGTCCGGGTCAGGAAGGCGCCACGCCGCACTTCCGGATTGCGTGACTGTAATAATTTTGAATAGCGGCCGCGGGTCAACTGAATCTCGTTACCATCATCATCTTTCACCATTCCAAAAACCATATCGGCATTGGTCAGCTGCTGGTGAATTTTCTGGGGGCCGTTGAATAAATCGCCGGCCTTGGCCAGCAGCTCTTCTTCGGCGGTGGAAAGTGTGTGAGCGCGCCGGCGAATCAGATTATCGAAGAAAAACTGATATACTTCCAGTCCCGGTGTTTTGACGATGAATTTAGTCAACTTTTTCTCGGGGATGGTCTGCAATTCCGGTACGATATAGGCGGTTGCTTCTCCGTATTTGACCAGCAGACTGCGGGCGCGATCGTCCAGGGCCATGTTTTCCGAAACCCGCGTATCCTGATCTTTCAACAGACCGGAATAGACATACAGATTATCCAGTTTTTTCGATAATTCCGTGTCCTGTTGCAGACATTTCAGAATATTGACACCGGATTTGCCAAGCGTTCCCCGGTATTTTTCGAATTCGGTCATCCCCGTCTCCACCGCCAGAAAATTCTTTTCCCATTCCGCGATGGAAGGATAGATGCTGGTGAGATCCCAGAGATATTGTTCCTCCATGTCGCTGCGCTGCGGAATATCACTCGCCGGCAGCAATGTGAAACAGGCGAATATAACGGTCAAACCAATAAATATCGGTTTTCTGTACTTCATCAACTGGTTCCTTTCATTTGCATTCGTTGAAATATAATCATAACCGGATACGCGCGACCCGGGAGGTAAGGAAATACTCTATAGCTGTAATGCAGGGCTCTACCCCTCTCAGACAATATTCGCTACCATAACTGATCGACACCTGCTCTGGCATTTAGTTGTCCGCCAATTTAATATTTTCTTGCTATTAAAATGCGATCCGGGTTTAATCCCGAATTATTGCATTCCTAGCATTTCGAGAAAATCTTGTTACCCGACCGAAAACTTTATTTTGCCCGGTAACGGAAATTGTTAATACTTTAGCGCAATCAGCTTGTTGGGGAAATATGAATCAGACGGCAATGGACCAGACGTTTATTATTTGCAATCCGGCGGCGGGGGAATGGCTGGCGGCCAAGCGCTGGGTAAAATTCAAGCGCCAGTTAGAGGATCACAACCTCGCTTTCGACTACCAAGTCACCGAGTACCCCTCCCACGCCACGGAAATCGCCGGCGACCTGATTCGCCGGGGATACAAGCGCATCGCCGTATTCGGCGGCGACGGTACGATCAACGAAACGATCCAGGGACTGGCGCAATTCGGCCAGCAGATCACCTCCGAGTTGCAGCTACTGTACTTCCCGGCCGGCAGCAGTTGCGATTTTGCCCGGAAATTCCCCGATGGTCGCAGCCTGCTGGATCGCTTTACCAGCAATGAAACCTCCCTGATCGACATCTGTCTGGTGGAATGCCTTGACCGTGACGGCCAGCCTGCCAGTCGCTATTTCATTAACAATTCCAGCATCGGCGTGATCAGTGCCGCCAACAACCGCTACAATAACGTCACCGGCCTGTCACAGATCATCAAGCGCCTGAGCGTCGACCTGGGCGCGATCATGGCCGGACTGGGCGCGATCCGCGAATTCACACCTTATGACTGCCGGATCAGGATCGATGGTGAGGAGTGGTCCGGCTCGCAGATGAGCAACGTCACCGTATTCAAGACGCCGTATTTCGGCGGCGGCATGAATTACGGCATCGAATGCATTCAGGATAACGGTCTGGTCGACGTGGTCCTGCTGGAACCGTTGTCGCGGCTGCGGCTGTTGGCGGTAATTCCCACGCTCTACTTGGGCTCGGTCCTCAAGAACAAGGCCGCCCATCACTGGCAGTGCCAATCGTTCGAAATCGACTCGGACCAGGATATCTGTATCGAGACCGACGGTGAGATCGCCGGCTATCCGCCGGCCCGCTACTCCGTTATGAAGCAGGCGATCCGGGTAGTGATATGAGTTCGTCACTGACGGCCTCAGATCTGCGGACCGCTGCACCGGCACTCGACCTGACCGAATACTGCGCACCCGGCTGTCACATCCTGGAAGAAATGCTGGCAATATCCGACCGTGTCAGTCTGCGGGTAATCACGTTCACGCCGCCGGTCAAAACAACCAACCCACCTGTGCTGTTCATCCCCGGCTGGATATCGCGCCTGGACAGTTGGGTGCATGCCCTGCGGGAAATGACCCGGGATCATAAAGTGTACTATGTGGACTCACGGGAAAAAGTCACTTCTGTCGTCAGTGGCCGGGTTGAATACGGTGTGGCGGCCATCGCCCGCGACATCGTGCGTCTGGTGGACCGGTTCGGGCTGACCGCTGACAATTACCTGCTTTTCGGCAGTTCGCTGGGTGCCACGGCGATCCTGGAAAGCTGCCGCGATCTGAATCAGCGGCCCTTAGCCCTGATCCTGGTGGGACCCAACGCCGTTTTTCATTCGCCCTGGTGGGGCGGATTGCTGATCCGGATTTTTCCGCCGCGGCTTTATCTGATCATGAAACCGTTTTTAAAATGGTATCTGCGGAATTTCCGCGTCGATGCCCAGGCCGACCCGGTTCAGTACCAAAAATACTGTGCCAATCTTGACGACGCCGACCCCTACAAACTGAAGCAGGCGGCGCGGGAACTGATCAAATATGAAATCTGGGATACCCTGCCGGGGGTTACCCTGCCGGTCCTGATTTTCGGCGCCGAATCCGATAAACTGCACGATCCGGGCAACATCGCCAAAATGATTCCGCTGCTGTCCCGCTGCAGCTATATCGATATGGGGACCAACACCCGTACCCACAGCGGCGACATGGTGGTGGAGATGCGGAAATTCCTGGCCGATCTTGCCGCCTGAGACAGGCAGCAATCACGAACATATCATTAAAAAAGGCGGCTCACGGGCCGCCTTTTAAAATTCCACTCGTCGGTTCAGTCAGCTAATTCAGTCCCCGTTTCACCAGCAGCGGTTGGATGTCCGGGTCGCCGCCGCGGAATTTGCGGTAAATATCCATAGCATCTTCGGTACCGCTCAGACCAAGCACGTATTTTCTGAATTTGGCCGCCAGCTCCTGGTTGTAGAGGTCGCCCGAGTCCTTGAAGGCCTGGAAGGCGTCCGCATCCAGCACCTGGGCCCACATATAGCTGTAGTACCCGGCGGAGTAGCCCCAGGAAAAGACATGGTTGAAATAGGGACTGCGGTAACGGGATACAATTTCCGGAATCAAGCCGATTTTTTTAAAGACCGCGTTCTCAAACGCCACAGGATCACCGTCGACCGGTGTATTCAGGGTATGCCATTCCATATCCAACAGCGACGCCGCCAGGTATTCGGTGTTGATAAAGCCCTGGTTATGCAGACGCGAATTGCGGATTTTCTCGATCAGATCCTCGGGAATCGGCCGACCGGTAATGAAATGCCGGGCGTACAACCGCAGCACCTCCGGCTCGGCAGCCCAGTTTTCCATCACCTGGCTAGGCAGTTCGACGAAATCCCGCGGCATCAGCTGGCTGGGATAAACACAGGTCTGCAACAGGCTGTGCAGGGCATGGCCGAATTCGTGGAACAGCGTTTCCACTTCGCTGAAACTGATCAGTGCGGGAATTTCTGCCGTCGGCGCGGAAAAATTGCAGACATTAGTCACCAGCGGCGTCACCCAGTGGCCGTGGCGGTTGGACTGTCCGCGGAAACCGCCGCACCAGGCCCCCACCTGCTTGCCGACCCGCGGATGGTAATCAGTATACAGGAGGCCGATATGGGTGCCGTCGGCTTCCTTGACTTCGTAAACCTTTACATCAGGATTATACACCGGGATATCATCCCGCCGGGTAAAACTGATACCGTACAGGCGCGAGGCGACATCAAATGCCCCCTGCAGCACATTATTGATCTCGAAATATGGCCGCAATTGATCGTCAACCAGGTTATATTTTTCCTGGCGCAGTTTCTCGCCGTAGTACCACCAGTCCCAGGGCTGGAGCTTGAAACCACCGCCTTCCCGGTCGATGATGGCCTGCATCTCCGCCACTTCCATCCGGGCGCGGTTCTGGGCCGGTCCCCATAACTTGTACAGCAGGTCGTATACATTGGCGCTGGTTTTGGCCATGCTGCGTTCCAGCGAATAATCGGCATAGGTGTCATAACCCAGCAATTGGGAACGTTCGATCCGCAGGTTGACGATTTTGATTATCTTGTTTTTATTATCCAGTTTATCGTTGTTATCGCCGCGATGGATATAAGCCATAAAAATCCGTTCGCGCAGATCACGGCGCTGGGAATACTGCAGAAACGGCGTCAGGCTGGGTTTATCGAGGGTGAACAGCCATTTTCCGGCGTAACCGCGCTCACGCGCCAGTTGATCGGCGCCGGCCCGGACCCGTAGCGGCAACCCGACCAGATCGGCCTCTTTGTCGATCAGCATTTCCCAGGTATTATTTTCCTTGCGGATATTCTGACCGAATTCCATTTTCAGATTGGCCAGTTCCTCGTTTATCCGTCGCAGCTCGGTTTGCTGATCGGCGGCAAGATCGGCACCGTTGCGGACAAAGTCCTTGTAGATCTTCTCCAGGAGTGTGTTTTGCTCGACCGTTAGACTGGTACGATTGGCCTGCTCATAAACGGTTTTAATGCGTCGGAACAGTTCCTTGTTCAGCAGAATATCATCACTATGCTGGGACTGTATCGGCGTGTACTCGCGCTCGATATCATCGATTCCGGGGGTGGCATCCGTACCGGAAATGCTGAAGAATACTTCCTCGACCCGGGTCAGAAATTCACCGCTGGCTTCGTAGGCTTCGATCGTGTTGGCATAGGTGGGGGACGCCGGATTGTCGACAATCGCCGCTATTTCGGTCTTTTCCCGCTCGATCCCGGCCAGCAGAGCCGGCAAGTAATGTTCTTCACTGATCTGATCGAACGGGGGCGCCTGGAAGGGCGTATCCCATTCCGTGAAAAACGGATTGTCGCTGGTTTTGCTACAGGACATCAGTCCCACCCCGACGATCAGTACCAATAATTGCAGTTGTCTCACAATTGGGTTCCTCCCGATTGGTGATTATTAAAATTGCAGTGTGGATCGGATTAACAGGTATATTCAGCCAGTAATTATTCATTGGCGAAATTACAACCATCGGACGATTGATCGCCGCAGATTTTCTACTGGACAGAACTGCGGCCAAGTAAATATTTTCCGGAGATATTAATCCGCCGGCGTCCGTCAAATTGTTAACTTCCCGCAGCAAATAGGACCATGAACGCCCGCGGACGGTTGTCAGGAAAATCAATGAAAAGCAATCTATTCAATCACGGTAAATCGATCGGGGGTAATTTGCCTCGCTGCGCCATTCTGATTGCGCTGATCGTCATGACCGGCAGCTGCGACCTCAACCCGGAAGACCAGCCCATCCGCGGCGAGATTGTCAGCGCGACGGCGTTGGGCAGTTATACCAGCGAACAGATCGCCACCATCATCACTCTTGCCGGTTTCGATAACAGCAGTGATCCGCAATTCGCGGTAGACGCCTACCGGATAATCTATGAAACGATCGATCCGGCCGGCGCCGATGTAAAGGCTTCAGGCGCATTGTTCGTGCCAGTTGGCGGCCCGGCCTACCCCCTGTTGAGCCTCCAGCACGGTACGGTGACCGAGCGCGACGCGGTGGCATCGGTCCATCCCTATAATTCCGGCGAAGGCTTCATCGGTCTGATCGCCGCTTCCCGGGGCTACTGCACCGCCGTGCCTGACTACCTCGGCTACGGCCAGTCGGAATTGCTGCATCCCTATTTGCACGCCCGGTCGCTGGCCTCGGCGGTGATCGATTTTATCCGCGCCGGCCGCAATTTCTGCCGGGAACGGGAAATCGATCTCGACGACCGTCTGTTTCTCACCGGCTATTCCGAAGGCGGTTACGCCACGCTGGCAACCCACCGGGAAATCGAACAGAATTTTTCCGACGAATTCAATCTGACGGCGGTGGCGCCGATGGCGGGACCCTACGATCTGACCGGCACGGTCGACTCGATCTTCCAGGACAGCGATTATACCCAACCACTCTATCCCGCCTTCATCCTGGCGGCCTACGCCGATATTTATGACGAACTGCGGCTGGCTGATATTTTCCAGCCGCCCTATGCCGAGCTGATCCCGGGTCTGTTCGACGGTACCAGCGATTACGATCAGATCACCGCCATCCTGCCGGGAACGCTTGGCGACCTTTTCCACGACGATTTCATCAGTGGCTATCTTGGCGGTAACGAGCCGGAATTGACCGCCATTCTCCGGGAAAACACCCTGCTGGACTGGCACCCCAGCGTGCCGCTGACCTTCTTCCATGGCGACGCCGATGAGACGGTACCCTACTATAACGCCCTGACCGCCGTAGCCAATCTGTCAGCCACTTCCACGGCAGCGGTGAATCTGGTGACGATTCCCGGCGGCAGCCACGGAACGGCCATTCTCAGCGCTTTCTCGGGGATGTTCGAATGGTTGGCCGGCTTCGAATCACTGGCTCAGTGAAGTCCTGACCAAGACCGGTCCCGCCTTTTTCGGCATGACTATAATACTCCAACCGGCCTGATTCCTAATTCGCTGTTACCGATATTCCCCGGTTTTGCGTCCATTTTGGATCCCTTGGCACAATATTTGTCTATATACAGGCAGATACGATTTTCAGCAATGAACTACGGAGTATGCGATGAAAACAAACAGGAAAAATCGTGCCCGGATCAGTGAACCGCTCCCGCGGTTAATGCCCGCCGGCGGCTGCCAGCGCTGCCAGGACGGCAGCGAATATCTGATGATGTTCGAAATGTCCTTCGGCCGCCACCTGTGGGTCTGCCCGACCTGTCACTACGAACTCAGCCGGGCCTCACGCTAAAACTGTACAAACGAAGTGTAAAACGTGAGTGCTATTTAACGGCGGTCAGTCCAGCTCGGCCAGGCTGGTCTTAATATCCTCTTCATCGGGATTCAGTTTCAGGGCCTGCTTCAGGCTTTTGCGGGCCAGTTTGATATCTCCGGTCTCCTTCGCCGTCAGCCCCAGATAATAGTACGACAGCCATTCGTAATCCGTCCCGGGAAATTCCTTCACATCCAACTGCAGGAACGGTAGCGCTTCGGCATAGCGGCCGATGTTGTACAGTTTATAGCCGACAAACAGTGGAAAATTATCCCGGAAATAATATTCGTCGACCGCTTCGCGCTTCAGCTTCTGGTACAGCTCCACCGCCGCCGAAGCACCCTCATCCCGGATGGCATAATAGATCGGATCGTAGAGCGATTTCCGATCCTTGCCGGGCGCCGGTTCGGTATAACCATCGTAAATATATTTGATCCAGCGGTCCAGACTGGTATAGCTGCCGCCGAAATCGGCGAATTCTCCGAGAATATTGGCCTGCTGCAGGGCGGCCAGGTCCTGACCGGCGTCGATGCCCTGTTTGACCAGGGCAAAACTCCGGTCCAGCATGTTGTTGAAGCGGGCGAAATCGGCCATTGTGCCGTCGGCTCCGTGCCCGGGGACGATGGTCACATCCGGTGGCAGGATATCATAAACGGCGTGGGCGATCCCCGGATATTTCATGATATCACCGGTGTTGCCGTCGATCGAGGGAAAATGGTGACCGTTGGCAAGGGCGCCGATGCAGGCTACCCGCGAACCGCTGAACCAGACCACGATATCGCTGTCGTCATGGCCGCCGGGAAAAGCCAGCAGCCGGATTTCCTCGCCGTTGAAATTGAGGGTCAGTGACTTGTCGAAAGTCAGCTCGGGAATGGAATGGTCGGGGAATTCATCGAACAGGTAACTGCCGCTGCGCAGGCGGGTTCGCAGCTTGTCGTGACCGATCAGGACCGGCTCGGGACCGAAGATATAATTGCCGGCGGTGTGCTCGACGTGGGCGTGGGTGAAAATGATGTATTTCGGCAGGCCTTTGCCATAGGAAAGCACCAGCTCTTTCAGCGCTTCGGCGCTGCCCTTCTGGCCGGTATCCACCAGCAGAATACCGTCGGCGCCGATGGAAGCGATCACCTTCACATCGTAACCGCCGCCGTCGATAGTGAATTTGTAGATCTGGTCCGCCAGTTGATCGACCTTGAATGTTGGAGGTTCCTCCGCGATGGTAAAATTGCCTGCGATCAGCAGTGCCGTCACTAATCTGATTAATTTCATGATGCCCGTCCTGTTTGTTGAAATTACCCGCTCACCGGTGTAAATATAGGTCCGATTCCGGCAGTTAAAGGCGAATTTTTCGGCCAATGGCAGACTGCATCGCCAGACGGAGTGATTTTTCCAATCTCCCTTCCATGTCTATTGTATAAGACAACGGAATGTCCTAATTTTGGCAGCGCTTTTTATACCGGAAAACAAATGATCGCGGGGTGCCTGCCCGCCACTGTTTGACACAGTTGGACCGTCTGTTTGACTCGGTCAGGCGGGGAGCAGTCTGGCGGCACCGATTAAGATCATAAAAAATTAACGATCGCGGGGTGGAGCAGTCTGGTAGCTCGTTGGGCTCATAACCCAAAGGTCGGAGGTTCAAATCCTTCCCCCGCTACATTCAAAAGCCCCTTTTTGAGGGGCTTTTTCATTACGCGGGGCAAGCTCCGTTATTAAATTAGCTTATGATATTCACGGTTTACATAATTATCTCATTTTTCAATCGTTCTAGCCGTGTAGCCCTATTGGCTTTTGCAACCAATTCACATTCCCATACTGTAATCACCCTAAAGCCAAGTTCTTCTAATTCACTGATATTGCTGACATCTCTATTGATATTATCAGAAATCTTCTTTTCCCAGAACGGACGATTACTATCCGGTAATTTCGAGGCTTTACATCCTTTGTGACCGTGCCAAAAGCAGCCATTAATAAATATTATGCATTTATATTTCGGTAATACAATATCCGGCTTACCGGGATAGCGTTTATCATTTTTCCGGAAGCGAAAACCCCTGAAATGCAATTCTGATCTCACTTTTTTTTCTGAATTTGTATCTTTACCCTTATTTTGGGACATACAATAACTTCGTTGCGTTTTTGTTAGGTTATCATTCACTGAAAATAGTTTATTCCCCAGATTTAATTCCTAATAACGATTGTTTGAGTCTATAATTAATTGCATTTTTCATTGTTTCAGGATAATCAGGTGTACCATAGCCAGAAATTGAATTCAAACAAAGTTGGACTAAAGCACTAATGAAAGGCTCCGATATAGTTACAATCCGATGATAGTCACCAATATGGGTAAATGTAAGACTTTCTTTTTTAAGTTCACCCGGCTCTGTTCCTTCTGGTAAATGAGGTGGAGTTACATACTTACTTATTATTTCCTTCGGAAATCCAATAAATGACCTCATCTGAGGGTGTATTTCTAAGTGTGTAAATGGTTATCGATAAAATAAACTCAGAGTCAAAAAAAGGAGTTAACGATGACCAGAAAAGATGAATTGATAGATGAATTATTAAAAGACTGCGATAGTCCAGAAGATATTCTTGGTAAAGACGGTTTATTGAAGCAACTGACCAAGATCATTGTAGAGCGTGCCCTTGAAGGAGAGATGACCGATCATCTGGGTTATCCTCCTCATTCACAGACAGGTAATAATACCGGTAACTCCCGTAACGGAAAAGGCCATAAAGTTCTCAAAGGCGATCTGGGCGAAATCCCAGTCGATGTACCCCGTGATCGTAACGGTACCTACGAACCCCAGCTGATCAAAAAACGTCAGACCCGCTTTGATGGTTTTGATGATAAAATTATAGCTATGTACGCCCGGGGAATGACCACTCGTGATATTCAAGCGCAGCTGAAAGATATTTATGGAGTAGAAGTATCTCCCTCTCTGGTATCCAAAGTAACAGATGCAGTACTTGCTGAGGTTAGAGCCTGGCAGAACCGGCCGCTTGACCCACTGTCCCCGATTGTCTATCTGGACGCTATTCGTATTAAAGGACGCTCAGAAGGACATATTGCCAATTTAGCTGTCTACCTGGCCATTGGTATCAATGTGGAAGGTATCAAGGATGTTCTGGGTATGTGGATCGCCAAGACTGAAGGAGCCAAGTTCTGGCTGGGTGTATTGACAGAGTTAAAGAACAGAGGCCTAAACGATATTTTCATTGCCAGCGTCGATGGATTAAAGGGTTTTCCTGATGCTATTGAGACGGTTTACCCTGATACTCAGGTTCAGCTCTGTATTGTTCATATGATCCGTCATTCCTTAAAGTATGTATCGTGGAAACAGCGAAAAGAGATGGCCGATGATCTGAAGACCATCTACAGTGCCGGCACAGCTGAAGAGGCCCGTGAGAATCTGGATACCTTTGCTCAGAAGTGGGACAAAACTCATCCTACCGTTAGTAAATCCTGGAGTAACAACTGGGAGCGGTTGACTCCATTCTTCGGCTACCCGGAAGGGATACGAAGAGCAATATATACCACCAATGCGATTGAGTCCTTGAACATGTCGCTGAGGAAGGTGACCAAAACCCGGGGCTCATTCCCTAATGACGATGCGATCTTTAAAATATTATATTTAGCCTTGGAAAATGCCAGTAAAAAGTGGACCATGCCCATACAAAACTGGAAAGAGGCCATGAATCACTTTGCCATTCTGTTTGAAGATCGAATGGTTCACAATGACTGACAAAATACCATTTACACAGATCGTATGTTTAACAGCATAGAAATAGGGCTCCTCAAGTGATAACTTACGTTATCATCGCAATAACAAGAGGAACCCTATTATGGTGCAAAATAAACGATTGGATTTCACCGGTCAATCTATTTTTGTTGGAATCGATGTTCATAATAAGAGTTGGTCTGTCAGCATCCATACTGAGCAGTTTGAACATAAAACATTTAATCAGCCACCGGAACCAGATAAGCTTGTGACATATCTCAAACGCAACTTTCCTGGAGCAGATTATCATGTTGCATATGAAGCTGGTTACAATGGGTTTTGGGTACATGATCATCTGGAGTCACTGGGCATTGATTGTCATGTCATACACCCCGCTGATATTCCCATTACTGATAAGGATAAACGCCATAAGTCGGATCCACGTGATAGTAGACGGATTGCCAAAAGCCTGAAGAACGGTGAGCTAAACTCTGTTTATATACCATCCATTACTGCCAGGGAAGATCGTGCTCTGATGCGCCAGCGTTTGAGGTTGATTAAAGATAAAACCCGAACAAAGAACCGTATTAAAAGCCTGCTGCGCTTCCATGGCGTCAAGACACCGGACTGCTATCAAGGCCGTTGTTGGTCCAAAGCTTTTCTCGACTGGGCCAGTGATCCTGATCGAATGCACTCAAGTACAGGGACAGATTCATTACTTAATCTGATTGATCAATACCGGTTTTTTAACCAACAGGAACTCGCTATTGACAGTAAAATCCGTGAGCTCGCCAAAAATGACCGGTATCGCCAGCAGGTTAAACACTTAATAACCATCCCTGGTATTGGTATTATTAGCGCTATGACCTGGTTGACTGAATTGGTGGATATTAATCGGTTCCAGTCTATTGATCAATTAGCTTGCTATATTGGTCTTATCCCAAGAGAAAAATCCAGCGGTGAAAAACAGAACGTCTTCGGAATCGACACTAGAGGCAACCGAATACTAAAGACCTTGTTGATCGAGAACAGCTGGGCAGCATTAAGGAATGATCCGGGATTAATAAGTACCTACCAAAACTTAACCAATCGTATGAATGGTAATCGTGCCATCATTCGTATCGCTCGAAAACTGCTACGGCGCATACGCTTCGTACTACTTAACGAAACAAACTATGAGGTCGGAATCGCTTAACTCTATCCAAAATCATATCGTGGGAATAGTGCTGTCCACTTAACTGCAGTACCAGTAACTACTAATATCTGCTATACACAGAATGCACCCCACCCTAGTCAGCGTAAAATTACGATCCTGCAGCCCCAAGATAACGGTGTCTGCTTATAAAAGAATAGCTGGATAGAAAAGTACTGAGGAGTTCCATTAATCATTGGATGTTAACATAAAAGTTAAATGGATACCCCCTCTATCAGACTTATGGTTATGAAGACTCTTCAAGGATTTACATATTTTATAAGACAACCATTCATAAAATCTCTGCAAGCTAAGGATATAACGTTTCCATTTAATGATTGGAAATCAGTAGCAATGGTAAATTATGATTAATCAACTTATAGCAAACGGTCTCATTGCTGGCTCCATCTACTCCCTGATCGCCATTGGCTTTACCCTGATTTACCGCACTGTCAATTTCTTCCATTTCGCCCATGGTGTTGTTTATACAATCGGGGCTTACCTGGCGTATACATTAATTCGAACATTAGAATTTCCTTTTATTATCAGCTTAATTATTTCGATTGTCATCACTACAATTATTGGAATCGGTATCGACTGCCTGGTTTATGCACCCCTGCGAAAAAAGAAAGCATCAAACCTTATTTTTCTGTTGGCGTCCTTCGGGGTGTTCGTTTTCCTGCAGAACCTGATTCAATTGATTTACGGTGCCCAAATACTCAGCATTCGCACCGGTGAAATCAAAGAAGGGCACCATATTCTTGGAGCGGTAATCACCGACATTCAGATAATTATTTTGGTCATCAGCATCGTTTTATTTTTACTGGTATGGTGGTTTGTACAGTCCGCTAAAATCGGCAAGGCCATGCGGGCGGTGTCTGACGATCCGCTGGCGGCCGGGGTGGTGGGCATCGATCCCGAAAAAACCATTATGATCGCCTTTGCCATCGGTTCGGCCCTGGCGGCGATGGCAGGGATTTTGATCTCCTACGAGACCAACCTGGAACCGACCATGGGTTTCAATGCCATCCTGAAAGGGATAATTGCTTCGATCATCGGCGGGATCGGTAGTATCCCCGGGGCGGTGTTGGGGGGGTACTTTCTGGGCCTGGCGGAAAACCTGGGGATATGGAAAATCCAATCCGGTTGGAAAGATGCCATCGCCTTCGGTATTTTAATTATCTTTCTGCTGTTGAGGCCGGGCGGGATAATGGGAGTTAAGGTGGAGAAGGAGCGGTTGTGATGAACTCACACCTAACCCCTCTCTATGAAGAGAGGGGAACTTGTCATTTCCCCTTCACTGTTGAGAGAAAGGGTATGGGGATGAGTGCAATCCGGTATATAAAGAATTTAATGATCTGGCATATTATCAAAGGTGCATTTCTTCAATATTCAGAAAAAAGAATTGATCATCGATTTCTCTTGAAATATTATCACACTAGTGGTTTATTGAACTCACACCGAACCCCTCTCTATGAAGAGAGGGGAATGCACTTTAGCCTCTTCTCTCTTGAGAGAAGGGGTATGGGGATAAGTGCAATCAGGGGAATGAGTCATGCCTAACATCACCCAAACCTGCCGTGATTTGCGTAAAAGAAGCACGCCAGCCGAAAAAGCTTTCTGGCAAACGGTGCGCAACCGGCAATTTCGGGGATTGAAATTCAATCGTCAGTATCCGATCCTGTTCGAATATGATACTGATAAACGCATCTTCATTGCCGATTTCTATTGTCACCAATTACAGTTGATAGTAGAAATTGATGGTGGTGTACATGAACAACAGAAGGATTACGATACACTGCGTACGGTAATTCTGAATAATTTGGAATATAAAGTAATCCGCTTTAGTAATCATGATATATTAAATAAGCTGGATCAGGTTTTAAAAAGACTTGGTGATTTTATCGAACTCACCCCTAATCCCTCTCTTAAAAAAATAGATGGGAAAACCTATTCTCCCCTTCTCTCGAGAGAGAAGGGGCCCGCCTGCCCGCCGAAGGCACGCAGGCGGGGGGATGAGTCCTAATGGAATACCTCCTCCACATATTAGTAATCACCGGGATATACATTATTCTGGCTTTAAGCCTTAACCTGGTAGTGGGTTTTACCGGTCTGCCGGCGATGGGGCATGCGGCTTTTTCGGCCGTCGGCGCCTATACTTCTACTCTGCTGGCATTAAATTATGGTTTATCACCCTGGATCGGACTGCTCATCGGTGCGGTTTTCGCCGGTTTATTCGGAATTGTTATCGCAATGCCGGCCCTGCGTTTAAAAGGCGATTACCTGGCCATCGCCACCTTCGGTTCGGGGGTGATTGTTTACAATATCGCCAAGAACTGGGTATCGCTTACTCGAGGCCCCATGGGATTACCAGGTATACCCGGTTTTTCGATTTTCGGCTATCAATTGAACTCGATCTGGTCGTATCTGCTGCTGGTGGCGGTTTTCGTCTTCCTGACTTATTTCATAATCCGACGGATTGTCGATTCGCCCTTTGGCCGAATTTTACGTGGAATCCGGGAAGATGAAATCGCCGTTCAGGCGCTGGGCAAGGATGTAAACCGGCACAAAATCCTAGTATTTGTCATCGGCGCTTTCTTCGCCGGGATCGCCGGCAGCCTGTACGCCCATTATATCACCTTTATCGATCCTTCCAGTTTCACCGTCATGGAATCAATCACGATCCTGCTAATGGTGGTCTTCGGCGGGATGGGTAGTTTGCGGGGTTCGTTTATCGGCGCCGCCGTACTAGTAATCTTACCGGAATTATTGCGCTTTTTAGGTTTACCCAGTTCGATCGCCGCGCCACTGCGGCAGATGATCTACGGCCTGCTGCTGGTACTGTTAATGCTTAAACGTCCCCAGGGTATTTTGGGAAAATTCCAGTTTCGGTAATGCTGGAACTAAATAACATCTCCAAACGCTTCGACGGCGTCAATGCCCTGGCCGGACTGTCTTTAAAAATCCAACCGGGACAAATCACCGCATTGATCGGTCCCAATGGCTCCGGCAAAACAACCGCCTTTAATATCATATCGGGCTTTCTGAAGCCCAATGAGGGTGAAGTGATTTTCAAACGGTTAAACTTGACCGGATTAAAACCATTTATCATCGCCCGCAGTGGAATCGGTCGAACCTTTCAGAATATTCGTCTGTTTCCGCAAATTTCCGTTCTGGATAATGTATTACTGGCTTTGAAATATCCCCGTGGTGAAAAATTATGGCCGGCGATAATCCGGGCGAAAAACATGTTGCAGGAGGAATCGGTAAATATCGAAAAGGCCCGGGGATTACTGAATTTCGTCGGTCTGCTGGATAAACAAGCTGTCTTTGCCGAGCAAATGTCTCACGGACAAAGACGATTGTTGGAACTGGCGCGCGCGCTGGCGCTGGACCCGGAATTATTGTTGCTTGATGAACCATTCGCCGGCCTTTCTCCGACGATGGTGAAGCAAATGAAAGAGCATATTGAAAATATCCGGGATAAAGGTAAAACCGTTTTATTTATCTCTCACGATATGGATGTGGTAATGGATATTGCCGACCGTGTGATTGTATTAAACCATGGACGGAAGATTGCCGATGAGACACCAGCGGCAATTCAGCAGAACGAAGCTGTGTTGACTGCCTATCTTGGAAAAATACACTCCCTGGAAGGCCCCACTAATGACTGAGCCAGCACAAATGCTGCTTTCCGTCACCAATTTATCCGTTTACTATGGGCAGGTTCCGGCGCTGACCAATGTGAATTTCGCAGTCAATGCCGGTGAAATAGTCGCCATGATCGGTCCCAACGGGGCCGGTAAATCGACGGCATTGAAGGCTGTCTGTGGAATGCTGAGTGAATTCAACGGCAGTATCAAATCAGGTGAGATAGTCTTTAACGGACAAAATATTGCCGGAAGAAAAACGCACGAACTGGTCAGAATCGGGTTATCACTGGTGCCCGAAGGCCGACGGGTGTTCGCAACCATGACAGTCGCCGATAACCTTGAAATGGGCGGGTATTTATTAGCAGGGAGCAAAGAGCAGGGAGCAAAGAGTAAGAAATATTTGACAGCGGAAAAAATAGCTGTGGTCCTGGGATTGTTCCCGGTTTTAAAAGAACGTTTAAAACAAAAAGCCGGTACGCTTTCAGGCGGCGAACAACAGCAACTGGCGATCGGTAGAGCACTGATGTTGGAGCCAAAGCTTTTGTTACTGGATGAGCCATCACTCGGTCTGTCGCCAAATTATATTGAACAGGTCTTCGATAAATTGCTTGAAATTAATCAAACCGGTACAAGCATTTTACTGGTCGAACAAAACGCCCGGATGGCGCTGGAAATGTGCCATCGCGCCTATGTTTTTGATATTGGGGAAATGGCATTGAGCGGAACCAAAGATCAGCTTATTAACAATCGTCAGGTCAGAGATATTTATTTGGGGGGCCAACATATTTAATACGTGAGATGTATTAGTACATGATGGGAACCTTCAAAATCTATTTCAACAACAGCATCTTCCTGGTTTGGACATAATCACCTGTTGATAACTGGTAGAAGTAGACACCCGAACTGACTGGATTTCCGGAAATATCCCGTCCATTCCACAATATTTCATATCTACCGGCAGATTGGTGATCATTAATCAACGTTGTTATTAGACGACCGGCTACATCGTAAACGGATAAATTGATTGATGATTCGCTCTGCAGGTTGTAGCCAATTGTCGTAGTCGGATTAAACGGATTGGGATAGTTAACATCCAGACTGAAGACATGGCTGTATATTGGTTCATCTATGACTACGACATAATCGCTTTGCTGCGCCAGTATCCAAGTCCAGAGACTATCTGTTTCATAGGCCGGAATCCAGGCCCAATGTCCCACATTCGCATACATGGTCAGCTTAACATTGGCATCAACATTTAGTAGTCGATTGTACATGAACTGAGCACCCTGCCACGGTACGCCATCATCCAGGGCACCATGAAAAACCCATACATTGGAATCCTTCAACCGTTCCACGCCCGGCACATCCCGTGCGGATATGGGAACTACGGCAGCAAAAAGTTCCGGGTAGCTGACTGCAAATTCCCAGGTTCCAAAGCCACCCCGACTAAGACCAGTCAGATAAATACGACTTTCATCAATTCGGTAGGTATCCAGGATATGTTTAGTTAAAACATAGAGTCGATCGACATCCCAGTGCACATCGTCATATAGTTGAGGACACACCAGTACAAAATCTGAATCCATCCCCTGCTCGTACAACATGGGAGGACCGGCCTGTCGTATGTTATCAATATTATAGATTGCACTGCCGGCACCATGGAGAAAAACAACCAGCGGCCAATCTTCAGCTGTACTGTCATAGCTTGCCGGAAGATACAGCAGGTAATTATCATCGATCTCTTTTGTTATTTCAGTAGAAAATTCTGTTATGCTTGCCTGAGCAGAACCCGCCCCGAATGAAGGTGGCGATCCGACCAACCACTCCCAAAAACCTTCCTCAGAATAGGCCTGGTCCCAAATCTCATGTCCCAAACTGTCAAATAAGGTCAACTGATTTTCGGTTTCACAATAATAGTCTAATTCATAAGCCATATTCTCAGCATCTGCCACGGGGACGATATCATCCAGGGCACCCTGAAAAATCCAGGTGGATGCATTCCCAATCCTGCAGATTTCCGTGCAGGCCGTTGCACTGACGGGCGCCAAACGGTGGAATGTGCCAGGATAACTGACGCAGAACTCATAAACGCCCCAACCGCCACGATCACCTATCCCGGTGATGTAAAAACGCGAATCATCCAAATTGTAAGTGCTTCTCAATTTACTTAAAAGGGCATTAAGTGCATCCGGGTCCCAGTGAACATCGCCTGGTAACTGCGGTGCAATGATAAAATAATCATATACCAATCCCGATTCCACCATCTTCGGCGGACCATAATTTCTTATCGCGTTGATATCCTCCGTACCCTCTAAACCAGTCAGATAAAAAAGGACCGGCCAGGATTCATTGGGCCGGTAATTCGGGGGAGTATAAATCAGATAATTCAAACTTACTGTTTTTGTGAAATCTTTTGATATGTTATGATACTCAGGAAGTACCTGCGACGGCGCGCAATGTAGTGTCCAGATAATTAATACCAGTACGTTAATGAATAGTTTTAAAATCTTTCTACAGCATCTATCTGCCATATTCCCCACTACCATTCCATTCTCCAATCAATTTTCATCATTATTTACTTAATTCTTTTCTTGGAATCTTTATTAAAAAACAGGATTTTTTCTGGTGCCAGTTTTACCGGCAAGCGGGCGCCTGGCTTTTCGTTAATGCTGGCCGTTACCCGTGCAACAACGGTACTCTTTCCGATTTGCAGGTGGAGAATAGTCTCATTTCCCAAAGGTTCAGCGACAATCAGTTCCGCCATTGTTGGACCTCCGCCAATTTGAATGTCCTCCGGGCGGACACCAAGAATAATTGTCGGGTAATTGTCATCCAGATATTCCAAATCGCTGATATCAATTTCCACACCCGCACTGCGAAACATTCTGTTATCGATCTGTCCTTCAATAAAATTCATCGCCGGTGATCCAATGAAACTGCCGACAAACATATTTTCAGGATCTATGTACACATCCATCGGTGCTCCAACCTGCTGAATAACGCGATCAAATTCTCACGTCGGGGTGGCGACATCGAAATATCTGCTTTCCGGGAAAACGGCTACGTCCGTATCAATTTCCGGGATTACGGTACGGGCATCCCGGCACCGGTGCTGGTCAACCTGTTCCAAATCGCCGGCCATGAATCACGGAATGGAACCGAAGGTGAGACAGGTTCCGGTATCGGACTGGTGCTCTGCCACGAATTCGTCCGCAAAAACAACGGCGAATTGCTGGTCGACAGCACGGTCGGGATTGGTACGACTTTCAGCGTGATCGTGCCGGGGAATCAACAGAACAAAGTTTGACGATTCGATTGCGCGTCAGGAACATCCACTGACGGCCTAATAGCATATATTCTAAAAAGACCGGTACAATCACGGCCGGTTATTCGTTGAGGTTGGAGTCCGCCGCACGTAACGGCCAGAATTTATATTTTTTCAAGTAATCCCGGTCATTTCCGGTTTTCAGGATACAATTTATTTCACCGGTGATTGGTCGATAAAACCGGCCGGTGGAGCAAATCTGGTGATTGATGAATATTTCCCAGACCGAACGGTCCATGAAAATATGTAACGACAAACTGCTTTTATCGTTTAAATCAAAGTTTTGATTATGTCCATTGATTGTGATCCTTTGATTGTTGTCGGTGATTTTGATCGTCAGGATATCCAGTTCAATTACCGGACAGTTCAATGAAAAAAGAAAATTCCCGATCCGCTCCGATTCGAATTCAATTATCATTTCCCAACTGTCCCCATATATTACCGGTAACATGCCATTGCTAATCTCAACTCTTGCTAAGGAATATCCCGGTTGGCGCAGGACAGCCAGTTCGGGGACTGGCATTTGTAGCAGATTATCATGAGCGTCCAGATTCAGGATGCGCGGCAAAGACAGCATTCCCTGCCACGGAAAACCGGGACTCCCGCCGCCCTGAATCCAGCCCCACATAATAGTCCGTCCCTGGTCGTCCTGCAGCGTATTGGGCGCATAAAATTCCCGGGGACCACCCACATTCAGGATTTTCCAATTTTCTGGTATGAATCGATAGTTTCGGTATTCACCGACCGCAAACCGTACCGTATCCTCCGGCGACACTATCAGGATCGGCCGACCGCCAAGCCACAGAAAATTGGGACATTCCCAGATCGCACCGAAACCGGTACAAAATGGATGCAGGTACTGCCATTCCAGCAGATCGTGAGAGCGGAACAACAAGGCCGCCCCGCCGATCCCCTTGATCCCGGAACCGACGATCATATACCAATCCTGATCCTCATACCAGACAAACGGATCGCGGAAGGCGGTCAGGTCATCCCGTGGCGGACCAGCGATTACCGGATTACGGGACTCTTTGATCCAGGTGTTCATACCGTCAAAACTTTGTGCCAGACATTGAACCTCCGGCTGAACACCGGTGTATAGGATGGTTGGGACACCATTGTGGATAACACAGGAACCGGAAAATACGCCGTCCTGGTCATAGCTGTGCGGACCCGGTGTCAAGGCAACAGGAAGATGCTCCCAGTGGACTAGGTCCTTGCTGCAGGCATGGCCCCAGGACATGTTACCCCATTCCGGGCCGAAGGGATTGTGCTGATAGAACAGGTGATAGGCACCATCAAAATAAATGGGACCGTTCGGATCGTTCAGCCAGTGGGCCGGAGCTGTAAAATGGTAACCCGGTCGCAGTGGATCATCCTGGACCTGTGTCTGGGCCGCGCGGACCGCAGCGCTGGCCCGAACGATCAACTCGTTGTGGCTGAGTATATTTATGGCGGTTCCACCGGTATTACCGGCGCTCAACCTCAGCCAGCAAATCGATCAGCAAGGCGGCCGTCCAGGAAAACAGGTCCGTGCCACATCCCTGCCCGCTGAAGGGATTGAAGTATTCATAAAAACCATGGTTTTCGATCAGATCAACGGTCCGGTCTGTCAATTCTCGGGCGCTGTCGTTGTGGCCGTATGCGCGTAAACCACGGATCAACAGCCAGTTAATATTAATCCAGACCGGTCCGCGCCAATACTTGACCGGATCGAATTCCGGTGCGGTCATAGCCACGGTAGTCACTGGATAACCATCGGCCGGCCAGAATGTGCTGGCGTCAATAATCGTCGTTATCATTCGCCGGGCCCGCTGCTCATCCGGAATTTCGCCTGCCAGCGGCAGGTAACCGGCAATGGTGTTCTGTCTGATCAGGCACTGATTGACCAAATCAAAATCACCGTAAAAGCCGGCTGTTTCATCCCACAGTTTATCATTGAGGGAATTTTTCAACTGCGACCGCCATTCCTGGCTTTCGGCCGTGGGACGACCAAGCAAAGACCCAATCCGGATCAGCGCATCCAGATCGATACATAGGAGCGTATTAAACAACGCCGGTTGAACTACAAAAGGACTGGTTTTCAGAATAGCCCGCTGGTCATAACCATTATTGCGAAATAATTCCACCAGCCCGGCATAGCGAGAGTGATCACGGTCGGTAGGTCGTTCCTGATCGGACACCAGCCTGGTATCGGAACGCTTGTATTCCAATTCAGCGGCTGATTCGATGTTTTCCAGTACAGGATCCCAGCAAGGCGAATTATCCAGACCGCTTTCCCACGGGTGAATAATGCAGACCAGGCCGTCGTCACCGACGGTGCGATACTGCCGGAAAAACTGCTGATAGTGACTCAGGTAGTCGAAAATCGAATCCAGGAATTCCAGCGCTGCCATTGATTTATCGGAGACACTGTAAATCTGGTGTGCTGCCCAGGCCAGGATCGGCGGCTGGGTAATACCGGATGTTTCAACACTCGTCACCGCATCGGGACAGCACCTGCAATTCCAGAAATCGGATCCCGGAAAATATTTGCTGGCCTCAGGATCGAACAGGATGTGGGGAATCATTCCGGTCCGCCACTGTCCCCGGAATAGTGATTTCAATTCCCGCCGCGCGCCGGGCTGGTCGACATGGGCCAGTCCCATGGCAATGAAGGCCGAATCCCAGTTCCATTGGTGGGGGTACAGACTGGGGGCCGGCTTGGTGGCAAACTCAATCCGGTTGGAAAACAGTACTTGTAGTGCCCGGTCTGTTAACAGGGGTCGGAATTCCGCTGAATATTTTCTATCCATGATTAATGGTCACGAAACGGGTGATAAAATTTATGCGGTTGTATCAGCTGATTAATCGGCCGGCCGGCCCGATTCCCGGTCGAACAGTCTGATTCGGTCCGGTTTGAATTTGATTGCCAGACGCTCACCCGGCGGGTAAAACACCAGGGCCTGACATTTAACGACCAGTGGATTTTGCTCCAGCAGCAGGTGGATTATCGTTTCGCTTCCCAGCGGTTCGGTCACCAGTACCTCGGCCGTGATGTCACCCTGGTCAATCAGGATGTCCTCGGGTCTGATTCCCAGCGCCAGCGATTGGGAGTCGGCAAACTTGGGCATTGTCTCCGGTAAGTCGATGCGAAGGTCACCGGCGATGAATCGCCCGCCCACGACTGTACCATTGATGAAATTCATCGCTGGCGAACCGATAAAACTGCCCACGAACATGTTGGCCGGTGCCTGATAAACGTTCAGCGGTGACCCGACCTGCTGAGTTTCGCCATCCTTCAGGATAACGATCCGATCGCCCATCGTCATCGCTTCGACCTGGTCATGGGTGACGTAAATCATCGTTGTTTTCAAATCACGGTGGAGTTTCTTAATCTCAGCCCGCATCTGCACGCGGAGCTTGGCATCAAGATTAGACAGCGGTTCATCAAAAAGAAATACTTTGGGATCGCGTACGATCGCCCGCCCCAGGGCCACACGCTGCCGTTCCCCACCGGACAGTTCCTTGGGTTTTTTATCAAGATAGCGGCCGATTTCCAGAATATCCGCCGCGCGTTGGACACGCTCGGTAATTTCCTGCTGCGGATATTTGCGCAGTTTCAGACCAAAAGCCAGATTTTTAAATACGTTCATGTGCGGATAGAGCGCATAATTCTGAAAAACCATCGCAATATCGCGGTCCTTCGGCGGTTGATCATTGACCACATTTCCGTCAATCCGGATCGTGCCCGACGTCACCTCTTCCAATCCTGCAATCATCCGCAGGATAGTCGATTTACCGCAGCCGGAGGGCCCTACCAGCACGATGAATTCACCATCGGCAATGTCCAGACTGAAATTCCGGACTACCAGCTTATCCCGGGTATATGACTTATTAACTGCTTGTAGTTGTACGGTTGCCATAATTATTTCCAATCATTGCGCCGACCTGAGCTGGGTAGCCAGCAGACATTCGATCGTTGATTCTGCGCCGGAGTTCAAATTGATCGAACCGGGTCCGTTGATTCCGTCGTAACAACGACCGCTGGCGAGGTCATATAACGCTGTCCCCAGACGGTTATTCCCCAGAAACCAGGCGTAAACCTGTTCGGCCTGTTTTTGATAGACATTGCTGCCGGTTAAATTGGCCAACGTCCTGATGCCCTGATAAACAGCATTAGTTCCGTAAGCAATTTGTGGGTAATCAATAATATCATAACTTCCATCGGTATTCAATACCAGACGACGGGGAAATTGATGCTCGACGATAAAGGGGACGAAGTTATCGGCCCAGATGATGACACTCCCAAGAAACGCCGGTTCAGCGGTTATTTTATAGGCCGAAAGCAGGGCCAGCGATTGATTATTGCCCCAGCCATGCCAGATACTTTCCCAGCAGAAGTACATACCATTCAAATCATGGCCGGGCTGTTGTAACTGCGTCGCGACCAGAGCCTGCGAAAATTGTTTGATCGGCTGGTAATAATCAAATTTGCCGGTCCGATGAAGTTTAGCCAGAGCCAGAACCAATTCACTGGTCTGATCCGGCGCCCCGGCCGGCATCCAGGCCGGTTTTTTCCCAGCGGGGGTGTCAACATACTGCGGATATTTTTCCAGTAACCCGGCGATCGGTCCATCCACCGTCTTAACTCGCTGTTCGATCAGCGGCAGCAGCGGGTCGGCCGGAGCCGTTTCCGACAATATATTATAGGCAGCCGCCAGCCCACGCAAGCCGCGAATCGCCCACCAGCCGAATTGAGCGATACTGTTCTGATGGGTCCGGTTGACCGATCCGTCGGCTTCCATGAAATTGTACCACAGACCGTCCAGGCGCGACATATACAGCAGAAACCTGGTCATGCCACGGGCCACCGGAATCAGATCGCACCGCCCATCTTTGAGTATGCTGAATTCCAGTACCTCAAGAAAACGACCGACGTCATCAACGCAGGTAATACCTTCGCCCTGTGCAACTACTGGTTGATAATCCGGTGCGTCGGCATAAATCAGGATGTAGGCCAAAGTCGTATCGTCAACGGTCATGCTGTCTACCAACGCCAATGCGTGATCCAGATTAGTCGACGATGGTTGTCCGCAGGCCGACAATGCTACTCCCGCCAGCAGGATTAATTGATACATTTTGATTTTCATGCCGGTTGCCATTCCATAGTATTCAGAATTTAATATCCGCCACCGGCATTGCTGCCATTCCCAACACCGTGTCGGCTCCGCCATACATACAGTAGATCGTATCATCTTTCAGCACTGTGGCGCAGGAAAAAATGACATTGGGCACGAAACCATTGATTTCCCAGTCCAGTTCCGGACTCAGAATCGGTTCCGGGTAACGCTGCAGTACCCGGGATGGATCAGCGTAATCAAGCAGGGCGGCACCCAGGCGATAACTGTTATTTTCATCGACGCCGTGATAAATCAGCAACCAGCCGTCCATGGTTCTCACCGGCGGACCGGCGATTCCGATTCGCTCCGATTCCCAGGTTCCGTGGATCGGTCGCATGATGATTTGGTGGTCGGTCCAGGTCTGCAAATCGTCGGAGTAACACAGCCAGATATCCGGGTGCCGGCGGTGAAACAGACAATAGCGCCCACCAATTTTTTCGGGGAATAGTGACGCATCTTTGTTAGGTTCGTCGAGCACTACTCCCTGACGGTCCCAGTCGACCAGATCGGTGCTGGTCGCCAGGCAGATCCGGTAATCATCGGGGAAACGGTCTCCGAAACCGGTATAAGTCATATAAAATGTGCCATCTATATTAACGATCCGGGGGTCTTCCGGACCACGCAGTTCCTGGGCAACATCGTTGTGCATAATCGGATGATCTTTGCGCTCCCAGTGCAATAAATCTTTGCTGGTTGCATATCCGAACGCATTGATATAACGGCCGAATTTTTCGTGGCCGCCCAGATCGGTGGCCCGGTAGACGGCATGGAATAATCCTGCATGATATACCATGGCGGAATTGAAGACGGCTGATCTTTCCCATTCATGACTGTCAATTGGTTCCATCACCGGCCGGGAAGTAAGTCGATTCAGCTTCATTGCGGATTCCTTGAATTAATTTGCATCTTCATCTTATTGATATCTGCCATTTCAACTTTTAAGGCCCGATGTGGCCATGCTCTGAATGAAATGCCGTTGCAGCACCAGGTAAGTTATTATTATCGGTAAGGACATTAAAGTGGCGGCAGCCAACTGGGTACCGATCTGTGATTCGGCCTGGCCTCCAACCGCATACAAAGCAACCATCTGCGGCATGGTCATCATTGATAATTTGCGCACCACAATCATCGGCCAAAGAGCGTCGTTCCACATGCCCATGAAATGGATGATTCCAACAGTGATCAGGGCCGGCTTCGAGAGCGGCCAGAAAATCCGGAAAAGAATCCCCATTTCTCCCAGGCCGTCGATCCGGGCGGCATCAATCAGGTCCTGGGGTACCTGCTGAAAAAACTGACGAAAGAGCAGAATCGCAAAGGCACTCATTGTATAGGGAATGATCAGGGCGGCATAACTGTCCACCCAGCCGAATTTCACCATCAATACGTACAGTGGAATCAATGTAAGCTGGAACGGCAGAACCATGGTAAATAGGATGACATTGAAAATCAAACTGCGTCCTTTAAACCGGAGGCGGGCCAAAGCATACCCCAGCATCGAACACGATACCAGTACGCTGATGGTCGATATCACCGAAACCAGCAGACTGTTGAACAGCGCCTGAAACATTGGAATTTTGGACAGCATTGCTTTATAACTGTCCAGCGACCAACTGCTGCCGAAAGGACTGAAGGTCATTACTTCCGCTTCCGGCTTGAGGGTCCCACCGATCATCCAGAAAAAGGGGTAGATGAACAATACTGCCAGAACAAACAGAAACATAACCAGGATAAATCTATTGATATTGTTTGGCCTCATTTATACCTCCCGCTCCACAAACCGGCGCTGGATTACCACGACGGTCATGACTATGGCCGCCAGGGCGAACCCGATGGTCGCAGCATATCCCATCCGGAAAAATGAAAACGCCTGACGATAGATATACAGCACACCCGATAAGGTCGAATTCATCGGGCCACCGCCGGTGATGACATAGGGTTCGATAAACAGGCTGAAGCCACCTAGTGTGGATAGGATCAGGACCATCAGCAGGACCGGATTAATCGCCGGCACAGTGATATGAAAGAACTTCTGAACGCCGGTGGCGCCGTCCATATCAGCCGCTTCGTACAGATGCCGGGGAACGCCCTGCAATCCGGCCAGAAACAGGACGACGTACAGGCCAATATTTTTCCAGGTGGCCATCATGGCGATGGAAGGCATGGCCCAGGATGGATCGGTTACCCAAGGAATCGGTCCGATCCCAACCAGATGGAGGACCTGGTTGAGGATACCGAGATTCGTTGAGAATATTTGTTTCCAGAGTATGGTGACGGCCACTCCGGAAACAACCACAGGCAGAAAAAATGCCGCCCGAAACGCACCCTGGGCCGGAATTTTACTATTAAGGATAGCCGCCAACACCAGTGCAAAGAACACTTGCAGCGGAACATGAATCAGAATAAACACGATTGTATTCAGGATTGAACGCCAAAATAAAGGATCACCCGCCAGTTCCACAAAATTGCTCAATCCCACCCACTCCAGTGGTCCTACGATCGACCAGCGGTGAAATACCAAAATAAATGAAAAAATCAGCGGATAGGCTATGAACAGGGCAAAAAAGATATAGTAAGGAGCAGCCAATATATGTCCTGACAGATTTTCCCGGTTATACATTTAATTACCCCTGGCCTTTAATACGTTTTCGCTTCTTTTTACGGCCCTTTTTAATGCTTCATCGGCAGTGCGGCGGTTCTGGATACAGGCGGCGTCGAACTGTTCATTAATAGCATCGAAAACCTCCTGCAAGGCAGGACTTTGATCGAAGCCACGGGTGAACGGCACCAGTTCGGCGAATTTTCGCATGTGCGGATTTTTACTGAAGTATTCAGCATACAGGGTGTCGCATAACAATTCTTTACGCAAAGGCAACTGTCCGCAGATTTCAAGGAGTTTCCCGTCCGCCTCGCGGGAGATCAGAAATTTTACGAATTCCCAGGCTTCCGCCGGATGTTCGGAGGTGGAGAAGATACCGATACTTTTTGGATCGCCGAAAGTGTAGTGATCGCCGGTAAAACCATCCGGTACCGGGATCGGCCCGAAATCATACTGGAAGCCCGGTGGCTTGAAGCGTTCGGTATGGGAGATATTCCAGGGACCGGTAATATGGGCCGCCATGTGGCCCTGAAGATACTGGTCACCGATCCAGATCGAATTGGCATACCAGCCGTTGCGAAAACCGACTCCGTAAAATTCAAAAATATCCCGTGTAATTGTGGTATTGAAATTGATGTCACGGTTGTTTCTCAACAACGTTTCCCCGTGGCTGGCGGCGATGAAAAAGGGATAGAAATCGAACAGCCTCTGACGCCATTCCGCAATGATATTCAGGTCGGCCATCCAGCGGTCGTCGCGGCCGTCGCCGTCGGTATCGCCGCTGACCAAAGCAGCCAGATGATTCCACTCCGACCAGGTCGCAGGAAGTTGTTCGAAACCAACTTCTTTCAAGATTCCGGTGTTGTACTGCACCATGATCGGGTTCCCCTTCCAAGGAATCTGGTACAACCGACCGTCGCTGGACACGAAGGTATTCAGCAGCTCGGCGGGGATCCGCTCCGCCAGATACGAACGTCCGTCCGTGAAATTATCAACCGGGACCAGCGCCGCGGCCTGGGCCAGCAGCGGGACGACGATCGGCGGTACGTTGGAGCAGACGTCCGGCGCCGTGCCACCGGCGGCAGCGATGATCAGGACTTCCTCACCGCTGCGCCCCTCCGGCAGGGGCTGCAGTTTTACTTTCATTCGCGGATGCAGTTCATTCCATTCCGCCACCAGTTCTTCCGACAGTTCGATTTCATGGGGATTGGTGGACGACCAGTAAGTCAGCAGATACTCAGCACTCTCCGACCGCGATCGCGAGCAATCGGTGCAGCAGATCGCACCGACCAGCAGCGTCATCGTTAACAATAGTCTGGCTGTGCAAATTCTTCCCATTTTAGAACAGAATTTCCAGTTCAGCAACCGGCTGCCGATGGGTAAACCGTATTGCAACCCGGTAATAGTCCTTCATATTTTCAGCCTGCCAGAAAGCAGTCCCGGCCTCGCCGTTGAGCCGTACTTCCCGTGGGGTCGTCGGGCTAATGATTTCAGTTTCATTCTCGTGACCGGTAAAGGCCCGCAGGCTCACGTGCAGCCGACGATCATCACCGGTGCAGCTTTCCAGCATAGCAGTGGTTTTTTGGAGATAGGGCTGGTGCGGCCGGCCCAGTTCCAAATTCACTTCTTTCAGGCTGGTCAGGTCTGCGGGGAATACCAGGGTGTGCTGATCCCGGCCATTGAATTTTAGTGCACTCAGCGCCGGGCCGCGGCCGGTAACTGTAACCACCACCGGATTGCCGTTGACGAACAGGCTGAATTGATTGTTTTTCTGCCCGGTGGGAATATATGGATCAAGGGCGATATTCCAGCCGTTGTCCCGCACACCGAATAGATTGTACAGGCTGTACAGGTACCAGGCACCGGCCCACATGAACTGCGGTTTGTCGACCCGACCGTATTCATCTGGATTATCACGGTTGGCGTTACGCACTTCGTAATAGGCCGGCTGGCCGTTGGGTCCGTTCATTATGCCATGCAAAGACATCACCTGATCGATGAAGCGGCCTGCTTCTTCCCGTCGGTCCCGGGCAATCAGTGCCAAGGCATACCAGGCATTGCCCTGCGGCCAGATACCGCCATTGAAATAATAATACTTGGCGCCCACCTCGTTGCCGTGAAATTTCAGAAATTCGCCCCAACGCTCGAAGTCCATGGGATAGGCATTGTAAATCCCTACTTTTTCATCGACCATCACGGCCTGGGCCGTATTCACCAGGGCGTTGGCTTTTTCATCGTCCAGCAGATCAAAATGGGCCCCCAGCAGCGAACCGATATAATAATGTTCATCCAGGGAGCCATCGTCGTGATAATTCACCAAATACTGCATATCGTCCCGCCACAGCTTTTCGGTGAGCGCCGTTTCCATGGCGGCGGCGTTGGCGGCCAGTTCCGGCACGCGTTCGGGATTCCGATTCAGGGCCGTGGACAGGAAAATATATTCCTGCAGGGCCTTGATTGCCAGGATCGTCATGTATGACCGGGGACCGTAATTCTGCCCGATGTCCCACCAGTCCGGGCGGTAGGACCACATCAGGTTATCGTCTTCCAGGGTCAGCAACGACCGTTCCAGGCTGACTTCAATATAGGGATATAACCGCGACACGAAATCCGCATCACCGGAATGGCGTAGGTAAGCGGCGGATACCAGGATCAGCCAGAAGTTATTCCAGTTGTCGGAACTGGCATATTCAGTTACGTACTTACCATCTTTCCAGTAGTAGGCGTGGGGAATGATCTTGTTTTCATCTGCGTGCCGGATGATATAATCCAGGTCTTCTTTCACCCGCGCCAGATCATAGTTCACCGCCGCCAAGTCGCTGACCAGCACATCGTGCGTAAAATAGAAATTGTACTCCGCCGGACAGGGCATTGGTACGAATTCACCGTCCAGGTAATGCTTGTTTGCTTCCATGACAGCCTTGGCCCAGGCCACGGAATGATCGGTGTCAGGATTGCCGGTTCTGGTCACCCAGGTTTCGAATATTTTCTTTTCAATGGTCTGTTCGTAGCGCTTGATTTCTTCACGGTAATTAGACAGCAGATACTCCACCGTGGCCGGCCCTTCGGCGGTAGTGGTCGAACCGATGATCAGGATTATTTCCAGTTTCGCCCCCGGTTCCAGGCGTTTTTCATAGACAAACCGGGAAAACGGGGTTTGCTGTTCTTCGTTAGCCTCGGCCGTAACCGGCACCACCCCCGCATTGGCCGTAAACACACAGGTCTGCCTGGTGTCAGAATCATCGAAATATGTGTAGACGGTCCTTTGATCGGAGCTGATTTCCGCCCGGCCGTCATTTATGATCTTAAATGTGTGGCAGGTCCGCAACCCGGTTTTCAGACGGTAGTCAAAACGAAAATCCCGCGCGATGGTGGCTTCGTTGGTGATTGTTATAGTCTGGACCGCCGCCGGTTTATCCTGGCAGAAACGGTAATCGGCTTCGATCAGGTAACCGGCCCCGGCCCTCCTGAAGGTGACGGCATAGGGCGTAAACTCAAACGGGGCGCCCTGACGACCGACCGGGGTGGCCGGTCCGTCATCGATTTTGAGCGACCAGTCCATGACGAAAGAGGTGTCGCGGGTCCAATAATCGCGGCTGTGATCGATACTGTTGGCCACCGGATAGAAAAAGCTGATCCGTTGGGGAATCATCGCACTGTGATGGAAAGCCAGACCGATGAACGGACCGCCCACTTCCAGACCAGCCTCACCGTCGAAGCTCAGTGCCAGTTGGTGCTCCGACACCGGTACATTGGAACATCCACAACCGAAGAGGACCATTGAAATAATCAGTCCATAATAGTAACGCCGGTCAATTTTCATCGCTTAATCCTTGATTGTCTTCCGCCGCTGCAAAATGCAGCGTCACGTTCGCCCGGGGAGCATTATGGGGAATTTCAAGTGAGATAAGTTGTACCGAACCACGCTTGGCGACAGTACAGGAACCTTGAAATGGCTGACCATCCAGGTAAATTTCCTGCGGTGCTACTGGTGCCACCACGGTTACTGTATTCCGGTGACCGGGGAAGGCTGCCAATACCAGGTCCAGTCGCTGCCGGTCGGTCTGGTAGACACAGGATTCGACGATCGCTTCTGCGCCTGCCAGATAGGGAGTTTCCGGTGAGCCAAGTACTAATTCAATTCGATCACCAGTAATCAGATCCGGTGAGAATACGGCGCAGTCAATGTTCGTGCTGTTACAGCGAATCGCCTGCAGGTATTCGCCTTCTCCACTTACCGCTATCCGGATTTTCCGGCCGGCCAGGGTCAGATCGAATTCACTGGATTGCTGCCCCGCCGGCAGATAGGGCTGAAATGCAATGTTCCAGCTATTCTCTTCGACTCCATATAAATGGTATAGCGCATACAGATACCAGCCGGCAGCCCAGAGGAATTGCGGCTTGTCAATTCGACCGTACACGGCCGTATCGCCCTGATTGCTGTTGCGGTATTCGTACATGGCCGGCTGACCGTTGGGGCTGTTCATAATGCCATCAATAGTCATGATCCGACGGATAAAATCGTGGGCCACGGCACGTTCCCCGCCGGCCATCAGTCCCAGGGCATACCAGGCGTTGCAGTGATTCCAGACGGCACCGTTGGCATAAACATAGGGCGGGCCTACCTCGTCGCCCTTGAATTTCAGAAAATCGCCCAGCAAGTGAAAATCCGGGGGGTAGACCGTGTAGACGCCAATGGCCGGATCGACCAGTTTGGTAGTGGCAGTGGCGATCAAACGCTGACTTTTTTCCTGATCCAGCAGACCAAAATGAGCGGCCAGCAGTGAACCGGCATAGTAGTGCGGATCAATGTCGCCGTTCTCATAATAATTGATCAGATAGCCGGCTTCTTCGTTCCATAATCGCTCGGCCAGCGCCTGTTCCATTTCATCGGCTAGTTGCTCGTATTCGACCATGCGCCCTGAATTTTCTCCCAAAACAGTGGAGATATAGACATAATCCCGAATGCCCTTCAGAGCCATAATGGTCATGAAGGCCCGTGGGCCGAAATTGTGTCCGATATCCCAGCCGTCCAGATAGTAAGCATACAACAGGCCGTCATCTTCCCGGCTGTGGAGGGCATATTCCAGGCTTTGGCTTAAATACGGATAACAGCGCCGGAGCAGGTTTAAATCATCGGAATGCCGCAGGTAGCTGGCGGCAGTCTGGATGAACCAGAAATGGTTCCAGTTGTTAGAATCGGCGTATTCGGTTCGGTATTCACCATCTTTCCAGTAATAAGCATGGGGAATGATATGCTGGTCGTTGGCGTGTTTGAGCAGGTATTCCAGGTCCCGGCGCACCCGCGGCAGATCGAAATTCACCGCTGCCAGATCGGTGACCAGGGCATCGTGCGTGAAGTAGAAATTATACTCCGCCGGACAGGGCATGGGTACGATTTCACCGTCCAGATAATGATCTAAAACGGCGAGCGTCGATTTTGCCCAGTGCGCCGAATGATTAAGCACATTATCTCCGGTATCGAATAAAAACTCGTTCGACGCTTTGACCAGAACTGCGGTTTCAAACTGTTCGACTTCGCGTCTATAATTCCCGCTGAGGTACTCGACCAGATCGTTGGTTTCTTCCGCATAGCAGGAACCGATCACCTGGACCGCCTGCAGCGTTGCTCCGGGCGCAAGTTTCTCCTGATAGCGAAACGCGGCGGCGGTTTTACTCGGGTCATCTTCCGCAACCGGCGCTGACACCAGTTCGGCTTTCGCACCACCGTTCATCACAAAGACACAGACATTGCTCACTTCTTCATCGGTATAGCGGGTAATCAGGGTGGCCGTGACTTCGTCATAGCTGGTCCAGCCGGTTTCTATGCGGCGGAAAGTATGACAGGTGCGCAGGGCGGTGGTCAGCCTGGTGTCCAACTGATAAAGTTCTGTTTCGGAACCGGTATTGGTCACTGAAATTGTCACAACCATAGCCGGCTTGGATTGGCAGAATTGGTAATCAATTTCAATGGTGCTTTTAGGGTGGTTCTGACTAAAACCAACGTTGAAAGGTGTCAGATTGAATGAAGTGGGCAACCGGCTCAGATCCAGACGGGGATTGTCACCGATTTGTAGACCGACGGTCATTATCACACTGCTATCACGGGTCCAGTAATCGTTACTCTGATCGATACTGTTGGCGATGGGATAGAAAAAGCTGATCCGCTGGGGCACCGGGTAGCTGTTGTGAAATTCGGCACCCACGAATGGACCGCCGACTTCAATCCGCGCCGGACCATCGAATGTAACCGCCAGATCACGCTGCTCTTGTCTGACGGCACAACCGCCTAATAAACCACCAATAATAAATGCCAACGGAAATATCTGGTGCCGCCGGAAGGACTCACTTATCAGCGCTCTATTTAACATTACAATTTATTTCAGCTTGATACATTTCTTCACTGTAGTGAAATCATCCTTTTGCAGGCGATAGAAATACACACCGGAACTGGAATTGTCCGCATTCCAGACCACCGAATAATAACCGGCGGGCTGATACTCATTGACAATTGCATCCACTATTCGACCGCGGATATCGATAATTTCCAGGCGCACCTGTCCCGGTTTGGCAAGCTGGTATTGAATGGTTGTGCGGGGGTTGAAAGGATTGGGATAATTCTGTTCGAGTCTGAAAGATTCGGGCAACTGTTTTGCATCATTGGCCAGACCGACGATTTCATTGTACAGCAGTGCGATTTCTTCCGGTGATAAAGGCCTATCGTAGATGCGGATATCATCCAGAACACCGTTGAAATTGTACTGGCTGGTGGTAGGCAGACACTGGCCGATCATCAGGTCGATAGCGGTGGTCATGATTGACCCAGAATAAGTCGTGTGTGAATTCAGACTGCCATCCAGGTAAATATCAAAATTGCTACCGTCGTAACGACCGATAACGTGATACCAGATATTTGTAGCCACTTTTGTCTGGCTGTCCAGGTCGATAATTCCGGTCGTCGTTTTAATGGTCCAACGGATTTTCTTTTCCGGCAGAATTGACACCTTCCAACGGTTTTCCCAGTTACCGTGGGATATAGGATATGATTCACGATAACTGGGCAGACTGGCCGGTTTCATCCAGAAGCTGACGGTAATGGCATCCTGGAAATTCAGACTGGTACTGGAAAATATCCTGACATTGTCTTCGGTACCATCAAAGTATCCAGCCTGGTCGGCATTACCAAATCGGTCCGCCACTAGCGTGACACCATTATTAGTCCCATGATTGCCATAGGCGCTGAAATCATCGGTATTGCCGCTGAACGGATACCAGGCCACTGCGTCGTCGATCAGCGCACCGCTGGAATCACGCACCACGATCAGGACGCTGTCCAGATCTTCCCCACCACGATTATCGCTGACCTGACACAGGACATGGTAATAACCGGCGGAATCGGGCGCGACCCAGTAATTCAGACTATCACCTGTGCCGAGTAAACCAAAAGCGGCCGACCAGTCAAAAATTAAACTATCGCCGTCGGGATCGCTGACATGGCAGACCAATCGGGCGGTGTCACCTAGAGCAATCACCGTGGGTGTGGCCGACAGATCCGTAATCGATGGCGGCGTATTTATCGCTTCAATCACTGTCAGGCGAATGCTGTCACGAGCGGTCACCGGACCACCATCGCTAACCGCACAGACCACCCAGAAATCGGCTTCGGTCGCCGGCGCTGTCCAGTTGACGACAGCAGTATCACCAGCCAGTGGATTGCCCACAATTGTCCAAGAATAGGACAAGTCATCGCCATCACGATCGGCGGCGGTGCAGTAAATCGGGACCGATTGATTGAAAACCACGGTAATCGAATCGCAGGCAACAGCCTTGATCCGTGGCGGGTAATTGTCGACGGCCTGACCGGAGTGATAATCAACTACAATACCATCGATGAGTAGTCGTTCGAGATCGTATTGCGAAATCCCGCCGGCAGGCGTATAAACCGCCAGTACGGCGGCATCGGCCGGAATTTCCAGAGTTGTCGGCCCGCTGACTCCCAAGGCAAGATACTGGTTGGTGACAGCATCATAAATATCGACCGAATTATCCCCAACATCCAGGGTTATTGTTTTGCTCTCGGCATGCGGGTTGTAGAACAGATAACTAGGATAGGCCGAATCCTGGAAATAGTCGGTTTTAAGCAGGTCCAGTTGCAGAATACCGGCGACATTGGTAGTGTCGATGATTCCCCCCAAAATGCCGACATGGGACGATCCATAGAGGGCGAAATTTGTTTCCCCCCAGTTACCATCGACAGCATCGCCGGTGGCAAAGGGGCTGACCCCGGTATAAAGTGCATACTGACGCATGGATTCATGGGCGATATAACTGTTGGGGTCGTACTGGTGCGCCCAAGTTTCTCCATCCTGGAGGCTGTCCGGAAGAAAACCGGCGTAAAACAGGCGCGAGGCGTTGGCCATATTGAGTACCCATTTGCCGATCGCCCGCGCGAACCGGTCATCGTAACGCACCATCGGTACCAGAGCACCGGCCATTTCGAATCCGTTCATTGCAAAAGCATAGCCGGTATATTTGGCCTCACCAACCAGACCATAACAGTCATAATCGCCCCAGCGCCCCAGGGTAACTCCCCATTGGCGGACATTATCGCTGGGATCGAAACACCAGTTCAGCATTTTTTGAACATCGTAGGTCGTACCCAACTCGGCATTCATCCGGGCTGCGGTGTAGACTCCGTATGGTAGTTGCAGTTCGTAGGCGGCATTGGTCGGGAAATCGCTCAGGAATTCCATCGCCCATTCCGCACCGTTCAAATACCGGGATTCGGCGGTTTCGCGATAGGCATTGTACAGCAGCCAGGCGATTGAGCCGGCTGATTCCGGTTCCTTGACGCCGGTTCCGAATGGTGCCATGGTCGCGAGATACCAGCCCCGGTAATTCATTGAGGCCTTTTTCCAGGGCGTCGCATCGCCGCCCATTTTCCGCACGGCTCGCAGCCACTGATCGGCCACTGACTGGAACTGGTATTCAAAATCGCCCATTCCGGGATATAAAGCATACAACTGGTAAAAGAATACATTCGGCATCATGGAGTACCACCAGTCGTCGCCGCTGCTGGTGACATAATTATTCAGATACACGTTTTCTTCCGGTCGGCGATTGAACCATTCCTCGCAGCCCAGCACCCAGTTATGGCCGCTCTGATTACTTTTATCTACACCGACCAGCGTCGCCCCGACTACGGCTGGCAGCGTATTTATGGCTTCCGCGTTGTTTGGATATGGTGTACCAACAACGGTATGCAGACCAAAGCTGGAGTGACTGGAATAATTGATCGTATTGTTGTTTATCCAGATCAGGGGCAGGTATTGACCGGTGCGATTCAGATCGAACACAAGGCTGTCGTAGCCCAGCGCTACCTGCTCCCAGTCGCGCATCAGATATGGCGTCGGCAGATTGGGTATCTGTTCGACCCGGTTGATCGGAATTTGTTCAGCCAATATAACAGTGGCTACAAAACAGAAAATAATTATCGCCAGTGGGAGAACGGATTGGATAATCCGAACCATGGTTATATCAATTCTTTTCAGTACTGAAAAAATTGCTACGAGCATCAAAACTCCATTCGAATAGTGTAACGTTTAACATTTTTAAGCCGACCAAAGTCGGCATAGGCATAGTCAATTTTTATATAGGACTGTCCGAACATTTTATAGCGCAACCCGCCCCCCAGCGTCAGACCCTCTTCAGTATCCTGCTGAGCGATTGCCTTGTAGCCTCCCCGGGCGTACAGTGTATTAAACAGCATCAGTTCAAATCCGGTGTTAATACTTTCTGTATTATTGATCGGATGAAAAGCATCGACCGCTATAGTCATTTTAACCAAATTGGAATTCAGAACATCGTAGGCAATCCCAAATTGCATATTCAGTGGTAACGGCCATTCATCGGTGAGGTATTTGCCCATGATGCGATCGTTATTACCGTCAATATCGGGTGCCACATCTTCATAAATGATCAGGTCGCTGCCATCCATTTGGAGAGGCGGCCCAAAATTAGTGATCGCAGCACCGATTCGCAGACCATTTATTCCGGTATGATACAAAGTGCCGATATCAACCGCGTAGCTGGTGGCCTTTTCGTGCCAGATCCGTTCCTGGATGTACTTCAGGTTAAAGCCGATCGAGAACCGGTCAGTAAGATTGAGCGCGTAGGAAGCACCAGCGGCAAGACTGACAGCATTGAATTCCTCGCCGGTTCCATCGGGGAAATCCTGGTTCCTGACTACCTGGTATGGCACGTTCATGGAATTCAGGAAAAAACCGATGCTGGAATTGTGGCGAAGCGGAAAAGTCACGCCAACGAAATTAAAACTGATATCAGTCAGCCATTCGACGCGCTCAAACATCGCTTCATAATTTTTCAACCGGCTCAATCCGGCGGGATTCCAGTATATAGCGGATACGTCGCTGGCCTGTGCCACAAAGGCTCCGCCCATGCCGACCGCCCGCGCCCCAATACCGACTTCCAGAAATGATGCCGAAGTGGTGCCGACATTGGTCAAACGATCATTTTCGGCCAACCCGACACTGATGATTAATACCAGCGATGGAATTATTTTATGCATTATTCTTCCCATCATTAGTCCTTACTAATTATTGCGTGTGAACAGCCAAAAAGTCAATTTTACGCGATAATCCGGCATCCGAGGTGCTAACGGCCAGCAGATTACTCTCAAACACCTCCAGATCGGCTTCTGCTTTTAACCGGGCAACATAATCGGACATATAATTATTAAAAATTTTGTTTTGTTCTGCAATTTCATGCTTATCCAAATCCAGTTCACCAGCAAACTTCCGTAACATTTTCTCGGCCAACAATTGTTCACGGCGACTCTGTTCTTCTTCAATAACCGCGGGCCGGCGGTCCAGTTTTTCACGGATGCCTTTTTCCGACAACACCCAGTCGCGCACGTAAATCGCCACGATATTTTTCAGATTTTCCCGTAACTCCGGGATACTGTCATAATTCAACTTGAACGGATTGATTTTGTAATTGAAGAGTATTTCATCAACCGTGAATTGTCCATCTGTAAAAACTGCTATCGGGGTCTCGGCCAGATCAGCCAGACTTTGGGTAATGAAATTGATTTCCTCATTGGTAATAAACTGGATTTCACGATTGGTATCGACCGGCCGATTTGCCCAGATGTACTCTGTCAGCCGGTTTAGCGGGTCGGCCTTGATTATTAGATTCTGATCAGCCAGGCACTGTTCCACGAATTCAGCGGCAGCAACCCTTTCCCAGCGCTTTCGCAGGACACCCCTCAGCGATTCCTGCTGCGTCCGAAAATCGTTGTCTCGTGTAAGAATATTCCGTTCAGTTTCAACGACCCGGAAAACGTGGTATTCACCATTGAATTCAAGCGGTTTGGAAAACTGCCGTATAGGCAGATTGAAAAGCAGTTCCTCGATTTCCGTATCGACCGTGTTCCAACTGACAATATCCACTATTCCGAA
>JBDRBK010000114.1:0-2954 GCA_043822705.1 Fidelibacterota bacterium | reverse complement strand
CTCCAAGTCCTCATTGGACTTGGCCACCATGATGGTATATCCTTCTTTGTAGGTTACATCCTCGATACCATCAATTGCGGAGGAGAAGAAGAAGTGGCGGATTTCGGGAACGATTACCCCGATGGTCCGCGAGCTCTTGTTTTTCAGACTTTTTGCAACCACATTCGGGAAGTAACCCAATTCGTCGGCTAATTTTTGGGTCCGTTCAATGGTCTTTTTGCTGATCGCCGGATGGTGCTGCAGGGCGCGCGACACAGTCGATACGGAGAGCTCCAGTTCCTTGGCCAAGTCTTTAAGTGTCGGATTTTTTTTCATTATTATTCTATCTCACCTTATCAATCAGTGCTGGCTGGCGGCTAATTATCCAGTCCCTGGTACAGCAGTAAAGTATGCGCCGCCGACCAGCTGAAATGATTGACACGCATTCCCCTGCCGTCGATCGGCCAATAATTTTCACGAATAGGGGCCGTACTCCTCATCAGGCCTTCGGCATTTGTAAACAGTTGTCGTGTATAACCTTCGACCTCTGCTGTAGATCCATAGCGCTGAAAGGCGGAGATGGCAAAGTAAACCTGATCCAACCAGACCGGTCCGCGCCAGTATCCTTTTGAAAACTCCGGAGAATCTACTGCCACAGTGGGAAATGGTACAAAGGTCGCAAACTTACCGGGATCGCGCATTTGCGCCAGCACCGCCGCGGCCTGCTCCGTACTGGCAAGCTCCGCCCATAACGGTATCCAGCCTTCCGGTCCCAGAGGATTAATGCTTTTGTCATCTACCAGTCGAATATCATGGAAGAAACCGTCTTCCCGGTCAAACATTTTATCCTGCACCAGAACGCGCAACGCATTCGCCTCGGTACGCCAGCGGTTCGAATCCACCGGCATTTGCAATACATCGGCGATCTGTGCCAGATAGCCTTTTTCGGCATAGAGATAGGCATTCAGATCGACGGATTCCTGGTCCATGCTCCAGGCCGTGGCACTGGTTTGCAGCATTTTGGTACTGTCGAATCGAATGGCGTTATCCATGCCGCTTTCCCAGCGGGCCGCTTCGATAGTGCCATCGGTTGAACCGTATTCACAAAGACCGTTTTTATTGACATCCCGATTTATATACCACCACTCATGGTATTTTTTCAGCAGCGGGTACATCTCCGCCAGAAATGCCCGATCCTGATCAGACTCATAAATTGACCAGACCGCCCAGGCCGCCAGCGGTGGTTTCGTATCGCGGTTATTATTCTCCGTTTTATCGGCGTAAATCACGTCCGGGACCATACCGGCCGCATCCTGCCAATCGAACATTGTGCGGACCTGAGCTTTGGCGATTTCCGGTGCAAAGGTGGCCAGGGCCACGGCATGTTTCCAGGAATCCCAGGCCCAGAAACCGTTGAAATACCAGACGGCATAGGAAGGGAACAAGCCGCCGTGGTGCAGATCGCCCCGGGCACACTTCCAGTTGTTAATCAGTGTCATCAGTGACTTCACCGCCACCTGTCGATAGGCCTGGTCATCTTTCCACGATGCAGTGGATACCAACGCGGAGTTGAGATAGTGCGTCCAGCGCTTTCTATTGGCGCTGAAAGCCGCATCGACCGATGATTGACTGCAAACACGCGCCTTTTCTTTGATACCATTGAGCGAAAGGACGACGAATGTTTCCAGATCAGCGCCCGGTTTCAAGGTGTCACTGGCCCCTAATCTGGTCTGGTACGAAGATCCCTGCGTAGCAATCGCAGGCTGGAATTCGGCGGGAAATTGAAGCTGGAATTTTTCCGTTTCAGATACAGGAATTATTAGACTCGTGCCCTGTTCTTCCAAAACCGTCGCACCATTAAAAACCGATCCACGCCAGCTAATACTGATCTCCGCGCCGGCCGTGGTTGTGTTCTCAATTTTCAGGCGCACCAAGGCTGTGGCACTATCGGCGAAAATGAGCTCAAGAACCACTTCCAATCCATTGACCCGGAATGATTGTTCCAACCGGCCCGGGTAATAATTCGCCATAAAATCGGTGGCTTGGGCCAGGTCAATTTCAGTGCCGTCGATTTGATTCACGAGACTGAGCCGGAGAATGCTCGGCGCCAGCCAGCCGCCCGCGCTCATCAGAAACGGACCGGTAAACGAACCGATCAATTGTGTGTCATCCGCCGGCGGCAGGCCGAACCCGAACCAGGCGCCCTGGTCACTGTGACAGAACGAGTCCCAATCATCAGGACCGGCCGGTACATTCCTGATATCCAGTACATTAGGGAAGTCTTCCGGGGTCACCACCAAAGAACTCTGATCGGTGTCACAGCCCCAGCCTGCCAGGACTATCAACGAAAACAGAAATGATCTGATTGAGCGATTTGGCGGCAGTTGCATTATTCCACCTCGGCGACGGTTGGCAGGTTCTGACGGTATAGATTTTCAGGATTCTCCCCAGGAGCAAATGGCCGCAACCGGTAACTATAGCTGTATTCCCGGGGATACAGGGTGTATTTGGCATGCGGCCGGGCGCCCCAGGCATTATCCCCGCCGATGCCCAATTGTTTCAAATCAAGATTCAGGGTTACGACATCTCCTCGTTTAAGTTCGCTTCCATGTCGCTGACTTCCGACCACGTAATCCAATTCGGAATATCGGAACGGATAGGCGCCGGCATAAAGTTCGGGCAGCCCCACCGCCAGCAGTCCATAACCATTTTCCTGGCTGACGGCCAACCAGCGCACATCGGTTTTATTGCCGGTCTCCTGGGGCCGCACGTAACGGAAGAACTGATCATCGATCAGGCCGCCGTACAACCCGATCGCGGCCCCGGTTTTGCGGTCCCAGTAACTTTCGTGGGGACCGCGCCCGTACCAGGCGATCCGCGTGTAGGCCGGCGGAAGCAGCATGGTCATGCCGAAACGGGGCAGGGCCGGCAGACTTTCCTCCCGGGGCGAAAAATAGTTATCAATTACCACATCG
>JBDRBK010000113.1:0-2302 GCA_043822705.1 Fidelibacterota bacterium | reverse complement strand
CCGGTGCTCTCCTGGCCGTACCACCAGCTGTAAGCGTCGCTGTGCGCTTTGCCTGAGGTGATATGCCACAGCCCTTGCGCCGACCAGCCACCGACAGCACCTTCCATATCGAAAAGCACCGCTGCATCGGATCCCAAAGGCAGCGTTAACAACAGAATTAAAGCGGTCAAACAGACCACCAGGACGGCCTGCTGCGGAAGCTTCATTGAAATGGATTTCATGGTCGACCTCACATAACAGGATTACAACCTAACCCGGATAAACCGGAAATATTTTTTTTGCCACAAAGGCACGAAGGCACAAAGAATTTATTTAATAATTATTTTCCTTCGTGTCTTAGTGCCTTAGTGGCAGTGAGAAAAAGTTTTGCCACAAAATGCACAAATTTTACAACTAAGAAACTAAAACCTGCATCAATTGTTATCGAAAATGGCTATATATTTTATAATTTCGCATAGATGAAACTTCTTTTCAATGAAAACAGGTTCACCAATACCTTATAGCAAATACCCAATAACTCCCGATTGAGCTTCGCTCAATTGGGGTTATATTGTTAGGCCGATCAAAGTAAGCTCGGCATTGTATTCAATCCCGTTGACGATATCATCGGCCCCGATATGCCCGGAAATTTCCTTGCTCATCGGATCCAGGTACAGATCGCCCCAGCCCCACATCTTATCGCCGCCGGTTGCGGTATCGTAAAAATAAAAATTAAGCGAATTATAGGACTCGTCCCAGAAGCTCCCTTCAAGGGTGCAGGATACCCCGGCGAAGGTGATTGTTGCAGCAAACGACAGGCCCTGGTGATTAACGGTCACGGTCTGATCCGGTGCGCTGAAAGTGATTGGGTCGGCTTCCCAGTTGTTCATATTCCAGACCGTCCCGTTGGAGACCTTTAAGACATAATCGCCGCTCCAGGATTCACCCTGGGTGATCTGATTGATGAACGTGTTGCCGAAATAACCGAAGTCCGGGGTCAGAATCTCGAAATACAAATCGCTTTCGGTGTCCAGAATCTTGACGTCGTCAATGGCCCAGCCGCGGAACAGGTTGCCGCTTTTATTTATGAAACTGAACTTGAAACGCAGTTTGATCTGGTGACCGGCAAAGGGGTTCAGATTGAATTCATACGGCTTCCAGACCGGCGGGGCAAACTCGCCGCCGGAAGAAAGACCGATGGTAAAATCTTCAAAACCCATGGGCATGGTACCGCCACCTGGGGTAGGACTATTCGGGTCGCAGGGATCACTGCCCGCCAGGAATTCTTGGCTATTAAAGAAATAATCGTTATCCGCGTCGCTCCAGGGATTAAAGCCGGCGCCGTCGTCACCGCAGGTGGGTCCGTACTGCGCCTCCCAATTATCGGGCAACCAGTCAGAATCATTATCTATAGGGTAGTCAGCATTATTGCACGGGTCGGTGCCTGCCATGAATTCTTCGATATTAAACCAAGAATCACCGTCCAGGTCACCATAGGGGTCTACATGCCCGGAACCGTCACCGCAATTTGATGAATATGTCGCCTCCCAGGTGTCCGAAATACCGTCAAAATCATTGTCCCCGACGACTGCGGCCAGCAAGGCCTTTTGAGGGGGCGCTTCTTTGAACATAGGAATTCCGGCCGCAGGCACACCAAATGCGCCCAAGCCCATCATGGCAAAGGCGTTGAACTGTGCCAGGGGCACATATTCACCCTTTTTCACGGCAACGTTTCCGAAATCCGATTCCAGGTTGGCGCTCTCGCCATCGGCCATCGTATCATCGACCAGGGCCACTTCCAGGGCCATGCTGATGTAATTGGCACCGTTGACTTCGAACCAGGACTGCAATTGCAGCGTGGCGTAAGAAAAATTACTTAAATCAATCACCGGCGACACCAGGAAGGCATCCACGATATTGTCGCCGGTATTTAAGTTCGGGTCATAATAGGTTCCCATGTAATCTGTTGAAACCTGGTTGCCGAACCAGAAGACCTTGTCGCCGGAATAGGCCGGCAGTAAATTCAGGCCGCTGTCCTGTCCTTCGGGTGTGCCCTGGTAGGACACCATGACCGTACTGCCCTGCACCAGGTTCATGGACCAGAAATCGGCCGTACCCGAAACCTGGCTGAAATCATACCACAGATCGTAGAAGCCCTGGCTCAGGGTATAATCGAGTTCGATATATTCATATTTGCCGTCGGGCAGCCCCCCGTCCGGTCCGCCATAATCGTAAAGCAGGGCCTGGATGGTTTTATTTTGGCTGTTTTCCTGAAAGGTCACCACAGCTTTGCCCACCTTGAAATATTGATCGCTCTGGGTCG
>JBDRBK010000112.1:0-5053 GCA_043822705.1 Fidelibacterota bacterium | reverse complement strand
CGCCCGCAGCCCGATCGTCAGACTGAACAGACCGAAGTAAAACGGCGATTTGGTGTACTCCCGCAACGAGTACAACCCCATGTGATACAATCCCAACACCACCAGACTGCCGATGATAAACAGGCTGATGGCGATATTCAGATTACTGTTGAGCCGAACCTGTGATTCCGGACCAATTACGACATCGGTCCACAGGCCACCCTGGGTGTGATAGAAATTAGAGACTTGCACGATGAGATTCAGCTCGCTTCCGGCCGCGGGGACATCGATCACCAGCGGATAATAATCTGGTGTCATCGTGTCCCGTGAGGGGCCCGGAGAACCGGCCTGGCCGACTTCTTGCCCGTCGACAAAAATCCGGGTGGCGGTGCTGATGGTATTGAAACTCAGGGCCAGTTTTTGATCGTTGCCGGAAAGCAGGATTTTCAGGTGATAGGAGGCGAAACCAAACGCGCCGAACGGTTGACCGCGATCGGTGAATTCATCCCAGGGTCCGGGTACTGCTACATAGCCGCTGGGAATGATGGGAGTTGGGGCGATCAGTTCATCCTGCTCGATGAAACGGTTCAGGAACAGGGCCCACTCGCCGCGCAGTTTTAGCGGACCGGCGTTTTGAAAATCCCAGTCACTCAGGTCGATCGAGCCGGCCGATGCAACCGGAACTGTAGTTGCGGTTGGACGGGCGAGCAGCAGTACCGGAATCAGGATTAAAATTCCGACCATGGTTATGATGTAACTGATTTGCCTGCTGGTGCGCATGGAAAATTGACCGAATAGTAGTGATATTATTATTGATAATCAAAGTTTTTTTATTAACGCCGTCAACCGGACGCAGTACTCGGACCAGAGGAGATGGTTTTTTCGACTACCGGTCGGATTCGGTTCGGAAAAATTGGTCAAGCGGTACGGTTAAGGTAGCTTGATGGTTGTTAATAATATTAATTTCCAGCGCTCTTAATTAGTTGCCGACACAAGATGGTTAATAATTATATCAACTGTTACCAGCCGCGGGCACCATTATATTTTCTGCCGTCGGTTAATGGCAACCAATCTTTAATCAATTCCTTGCGGGGGATGATTTATTTTTAAACTACGAATAGAAGGAGTATTCAATGACGACCCTTTCCGATCAACGTAAAGATTTCCAGTACTGGGAAATTATCAAGGACCTTTCCGATCAATGCATCGATATCATGCTGAACCTGAGCCAGAGCGGTCACCCGGGTGGCAGCCGTTCGAAAATCCATGCGATCCTGACCACCCTGCTTTCGGGGGTAATGAAATGGGATGTACGTTATCCCGGCAAACGTTTCGGCGACCGTTTCATCCTGAGCGCCGGCCATACCAACCCGGCGATTTACGCCGTGCTGGCGGTTTTCAACGAAGCACTGCGCCGGAAATACCAGGCCACCGGCGATAAAAAATATCTGAATCCGATGGGCGAAAAATACACTCTGGTCTGGGAGGATTTGCTGACCCTGCGGCGCCGCGGCGGACTGCCGGGGCATGCCGAAATGGAAGGCAAGACACTGTTCTTCAAGACCAATACCGGTCCCAGCGGCCACGGTTTCCCGATCGCCGCCGGTGAAGCATTCGCTTTAAAACATGCCGGTTTTGATGCCGTCAAGGTGTTTGCCATCGAAGGCGAAGGCGGACTGACGCCCGGGGTCACCCATGAGACGAAAAATTCCGCCTTCGGGCTGGGCCTGGGCAATTTCATTACCATGGTCGACTGGAACGACTGGGGCATTGACGCCCGGCGCTTCAGTTCGGTCATGGCCGGGACGCCCGAAGACTGGTTCAAACCCTATGGCTGGAAGGTGACCGGGGCCGATGACGGCGAGAACTGGGAACAGCTGGTGTCGGCCTACGAAAACCTGCTGACGGATGACGATCCCAACCGGCCGAAAATGTTGTGGTTCCGTTCCCGTAAAGGCCGCGGTTATTACAAATATGATGCTCCCAGTCACGGCGCGCCCCATGCCCGTAATTCGGCCGAATTCTGGCACACTAAACGCGATTTCGCCGAGAAATACGGCCTGGATCTGCCCCACATGGATCAGCCGGCAGCCAAGGATTTCGCGTCCAATAAACAACAGATGGCCGAACTGCTGGAAGCGGTCATGTCACTGTTCGAGACCCGGGAAGGTTTGCTGGATTATTTGGCGGAACGGTTGCTCAACCTGGGTGATAGCGTTCCCGAGACGCTGCCGGGTGATCAGATTTACGCCGCCAATCCGCTGGATGACCCGGAACTTTATGACTATAAAAATTATCCAGTGGAACTGTATAAAAAACCAGGTGATAAGGAACCCAATCGAGCCGGCTTCGGCAATTTCGGTTCTTGGGTCAATACCTGGTCGCTGAAAAAATACGGTCGTCCCCTGTTCCTGGTGAACAGCGCCGATCTGGCCGGATCGACCAATATCGCCAGCTTCGCCAAAGGCTGGGATGGCGCCCCCGACCCGGGCATGTACAGCCGCGACGATAATCCCAAAGGCACCCTGATGCCCCAGGGCATCACCGAATTCGCCAACGCCGGTATCAATGTCGGCGTATCGTCGGTCAATTTCAACGCGGATGCCTACAACGGCAAATTTAACGGCTATCTGACGGCCTGTTCCACCTACGGTTCCTTCAGTTATCTGAAATACGGTGCTTTCCGCCTGTTCAGTCAGGTGGCCCAGGATACCCAGTTCAAGGTCGGCAAGACGATCTGGGTGGCGGGTCACAGCGGACCGGAAACGGCTGAGGACAGCCGGACGCATTTCGGCATTTTCGCTCCGGGTGTGACGCAACTGTTCCCCCGGGGACAGATCCTGAACCTGCATCCCTACGAATACAATGAGGTGCCGGTGATGCTAGGCGCCGCTCTCAAAACCAATGTGCCGATCATCGCCCTGCATTTGACCCGCCCGGGGGTAACGATACCCGATCGTGCCGCTTTGGGAATGGCACCGCACTGGGATGCAGCTAAAGGCGCCTACATCATCAAGGATTACGACGCCGGCCGGCCGAAAGCGGGCGTTGTATTCGTTCGCGGCACCAAGGTTATCGATGAGTTGGTAGCGATCCTGCCGAAAATCAAAGCAGAAGGCCCGAATGTCAAAATCGTGGCAGCCCTGAGCTACGGGCTGTTCGAGCTGCAGGATGATAAATATAAGCAGTCGATCGTGGCCGACAAGGAATGGGCCGATGCCATGATCATCACCAACACTGCCATCGATCTGATGGGCAACTGGACCAAGGCGCCGGTCGTCAAGGAATATTCGGTCAGTGCCGATTGGGACAATCGCTGGCGCTCCGGCGGCACCCTGGAAGATGTGATCGACGAGGCCCATCTGTCCGCCAAATGGCAGTGGGAGGCGATAGTCAGATTCGCCAAGGAACGTTCCGTAAGAATGAAAAAACTACAGGCGGCCTTACCCGAATAATCATCTGAATTTTGGAAATAAAAAGAGGGCTGTTATAACCTGACAGCCCTCTTTATTTAAAAATTGATTGACTCGTGAAATACCGGCGCAGGTATTAATTAAGTGTTATAACCAACTCCGCCTTATTGGACCAGGCCAAGCCGCTGCTGTTGGCGGCAAAACGGGATTGCGGTTCCCGGCTGACTTCGGTGGTGGTGAACCGTAACCGCAGATGGGGCCCGATCTCGCCACTCATCTGTTCGGCCCAGGCATAGCCATAGCCGGCCGCCAGCAAGCCCTTGCGTCGTTTTTTCACTACCTTGGTGGCGGTCAGGTCGAATTCCAGTTCGTCCAGGTGACCGTGCATCTCCTTGGCCCAGACAAAACCGAAGGGCAGACCCAGCAGGTTTTTTTGCGAAGTTCGGCCGGTGGCGGTTGTTTCCAGCTCTACCGCCAGGGTACCGTTGTAGCTGCCGCGCATCTTCTTGGTCCAGGTGAAACCGTGACCGATTCCGGCAAAGCGCTTCTTTGTTTCCCGTCCTACTTCAATCGTTGTTACATCCAGAATCAGCTTACCCTGATTGCTTTTTACCAGATCGACTAAATTTGCGTACGTCATATTTACCACTGTGAATTATTGATTATACCACCGGCCGAATGATTTTTACTGGAGCGCCAGTACTTTAAAAATGGTATCCAGTACTTCGAATTTCAGGTGAACCACCGGATAACCAACCACAACCGCCACGGCGGAAAGGATCACCGCCAGATTGATTAAAAGATTTTTAGTGTGCTGCTTCATTTTTCTGTCTCCTGTTACTTATGACACCGGAAACAGAAATTAGTTGCCAGACTGATGTAAAGTGGAAAATAGTATCTGTGGGATATTAATCGCACCGAGAAAACAACAGGCTTTCGGCGGCGACCGGAGCACCCGGTTCTTTGATTTGTTTGCGTGGTGGTATAGACTTGACCGGTATGCTGATCAGGTTATTAACACTGTTGGTTTTCGGATTGCTGTCGCAGTCTTGTGAGGAGCCGTTGGTTGAGACAGCAACCCACTCCATTACGATTGGCAATCAATATACCAGTAACGGCTTCGATAATTATGCCGATGAAATTTTTGTGAATTTCAGGTTCGAGGCGACCGGCTGGTTCTGGTATTATGAGATGGGCAATCGAAAGTCCATTTTCAGCGGGCAGAGCCACACCTGGGTGTTCGAACTGCCGGTCGACCGGGACAGTATTTACATCCATGCCCGGTTCTGGTACAGCGAAGGCCCGGAATATCTGGCCGTCCAGGCCGACACTTCCCTGCGGCTGATCAGCGATCTTGTTTTGGTCTTTCGGAACTGTGCCGATTCGACCGTCACAGACTACCCGTTCGCAGCCTGCTGGGCGGAGGGCGCAACGATAGTCGCTGAAGCGACCGAACTACCAGACTGACCGGCGATTCGGGATCAGAACCGGAAGACTGCCGCAGCCAGAGCGGCCGATTTTACCAAATCCCTTCCTTGGCAACCCCTTGAACGAGGTTGTAACTTTCGCGGCGATAAGCAATCGATTCTGGTGTATTTAAATCATAATCAATGACAGACACTCATATAACCGATCCGAAGCCATTCGACGACGATATCGCC
>JBDRBK010000111.1:0-4669 GCA_043822705.1 Fidelibacterota bacterium | reverse complement strand
GCAGCTGGAAGTGCGCGGCTGGCGCAGCCAGAATATCAAGATTCCGGTCAAGAACGACCCGCTCAACAAAGAGGGCTTTATTGAGTGGACGGTCAAACCGACCTATATGAACGCCGCCATCAAGGTACAGGATCTGATGATCATCCGGATGATCAGCGATAACGCCTGGCGTTACCCGATCTATTTTGCCGTCACCGTTTCGCCCGACAACCGGATCGGCCTCGATCCGTACCTGGAAATGGAAGGCCTGGCCTTCCGCCTGCTGTCCCATCCCGGCGAGAGTGTCAATGTCGAGAAAATGGAAGAGAACCTGATGACCGACATCAGCGACTGGTCGTGCGACTATCAGCCGGGCTACCGCTTTCGCAACCTCGACAATCCCGAGGTATACTATAATCCCAATATCATTAAACTGCTGCAGAATTACCGCAGCGCCTACATGCAACTGGCGGTCAGCAAATATTTTAACATGCGCGACCTGCAGAAATCGGCCCTGGTGGATTCGGCCCGGCTGGAAAGCATGCGCGGTGAAGTGCTGACGGTCTTGAACCGGATGGAGGAAAAACTGCCGATCAGAACGATCCCGATGACCTCCCGGGAATTATACCTGCAGTACGGCCGTCTGTATGGCGCCATCGGCGAGGGTGAGCGGATGAAAACAATCGTCGATGATCTGATGACGCAACCGGGTTCGTCGGTCGAGGATAAGATCGGTTATGGCTGGGCTTATGTCGAATTAAACGAAGTCGAGAGTGGTCGCCGGATTTTCGAAGAATTATATAACGCCAATCCCACCGATCCACAGGTAGTCGGGAATGTTTTCCAGGCCTTTCAGCAGATGAATCTTGACACCGAGGCGATTGCCGTGCTGGAGGCCTGGCTCGACCGCAATCCCGATGATAAAAACGCCCGGGCTCTGCTGGACCGAATGCACGCGGATTAACCATGATCGGCGCCGGCAGAGAATCGCGGGACCGCTACCGGCGGTTATCTAATCGTACCGGGTAATGGGGACGGACACCGCCGTGCAGCCGAAAGTATCGATCATTATTCCCCACTGGAACGGCATCGCCGTACTGGAAGAATGCCTGCAGTCCCTGGAACAGGCCACCTATCCTGACCGGGAAATTATTGTTGTCGACAATGCCTCCGGCGATGGCAGCGCACGCTGGATCGCCGAGCATTACCCGCAGGTCATACTGATTGCCAACGACCGGAACCACGGCTATGCCGGCGGCTGCAATATCGGCGCCAGCCGGGCCGCCGGTGAATTACTGGTGTTCCTCAATAACGACACCGTCCAGCAGGCGGACTGGCTCGAACGCCTGGTCGAAGCTCTGCAGGCCGACAGCGAACTGGCGGCGGTGCAACCCAAGATTCTGAATTATTATCGTCGTGACGTATTCGACTATGCCGGCGGTTCCGGCGGCCAGATGGATATCCTCTGCTACCCCTTCGCCCGTGGCCGGCTGTTCCTGGAACAGGAGGTCGACTGCGGCCAGTACGATGATGCCGCCACGATTTTCTGGGCTTCGGGCACTGCTTTCATGGTCCGCCGGACGGCTTTCGAAGCGGCGGGCGGGTTTGATGAAACCTTTTTCGCCCACATGGAAGAAATCGACCTCTGCTGGCGACTGCAATTGCTGGGTATGCGCGTCGGCGTGGCACCGGCGGCGGTGGTGTATCATAAAAACGCCGTGTCGCTGCCGATGCAGTCCCTGCGGAAATTCTATCTGAATCACCGCAATTCGCTGTATATGCTGTTGACCAATTATTCGGCCCCGCTGGCACTGTACCTGTTTTTGCTGCGCTATCTGCTGGAGTGGGTGGCGTTCGGCTACGCCCTGACCAAAGGCGACTGGCGCCACATGGCTGCGATCCTGCAGGCCCAGGGCTGGCTGCTGACCCGCCTGCCACAGGTTTGCCGCAAGCGGAAGCTGGTGAAAAATCTGCGCCGGGTGCCGGACCGCCGGATCATGGAACGACTATACCGCGGCAGCGTCGTGCTGGCCTACTATCTGGGCGGAAAAAAGACCTATAGCGCCGTCATCGGCGGGGAAGCTTGAGGAAAATGAAAGTCGACACCACCAAAATCGATGGTATTCTGGTTATTCACCCGTCCGTGTTTCCCGATGACCGGGGTTTTTTTACCGAAGTCTATCGCAAGGATGTGTATTCCAAACTGGGAATCGATCAGGAATTCGTGCAGGATAATTATTCCCGGTCGCGCCGGGGAACCATCCGCGGGCTGCATTTTCAGTGGCAGCCGCCGCAGTCCAAACTGATGCGGGTGACCAGGGGCCGGGCCTTCGTCATGGCCGTGGATATCCGCCGGAATTCACCGACCCTGGGGGAATGGTTCGGACTGGAAATATCGGAAGAGGACAAGACCCAGGTCTGGGCGCCGGCCGGGTTTGCCCGCGGTTTCTGCGCCTTGAGTGAAATTGTCGATGTTCAATATAAATGTACCGCGATTTATAATCCCCGGTGCGAGTCGGGCATCCGCTGGGACGACCCGGATCTGGCCATCGACTGGCCGCTGCAGGAAGTTCATTTGTCGGAAAAGGATCGCAATGCGCCGACGCTGGCGCAGTGGCTGGAACGTGAAGAAAGTAAAAATTTCCTGATTTAGCGCTCAGGCCGGGCGCTTACAGACTTTCGAGGGCGGCCTGGTAGATCTTTTCGTTGTCGGGATCCAGTTCCACCAGATCAAGCAGCAGTTCCTTCTGCCCCAGCATCCCCAGCATCCGCGCCAGATCGCCGCAATGGGCTTTCATGAAGGTGTTCACATTTTGCTCGCGGCCGGTCTTCTGATAGACCATATCCAGACCATTGACCACATCTTTCAATTGGGCCAGGGCCTTGTCCAGTTCGCCCTTGCGGAACAGTTCTTCGCCGTAGTAAAAGGCCAAACGGGCCTTGCGCAGCCCGTAGTTGGTGCTGAGTTCGTCCACCTGGCGAACCCGTTCCGACCAACCCTTGGAATAGTCCGAGGAACTGCCGCGCAGGGCGATTTCCCGGCAGATTTCATAAAACTGCGAGCCGCCGTTGGGTACATAGGTGTCGGCCTCGCCGGCCAGGATCAGGTAACCGTAGTAGGTCAGAAAGCTTGACAGCGGGTCGAAAAAACCGGGGCTGTAATTAAGGCCACTGCTGATGAGACTGAACTGAACCGATTTATCGAAATAGCGCTGGTCGAGGCCATTGCTGATCAGGGCCTGGACGAGGTAGGTTTTTTCGGCGCCTTTGGAGGAAGTGCCTTCGAAAATGAGTTGCAGGTGCAGCGGTATCACCAGATCGCCGAAATCGCCGTCCCAGGCCATGTTAGCGAAAAAGCGGCCAATCTCATTCGGCAAATCGGCCAGCAGTTGCCGGTCGTTGTCCTTCAGCAGCCGGTCATCGAAAACAGTGTTGATTTCACCGAACTGGGCGGGTAACGGTGCCATCAATAATATCAAAACTAAGCAGGCACGGATTAAATGCTGGTTTCCCATCGCAGTCGAAGATAGGGCCATTTCCCTGGTTTCCGCAAGTGGAAACAGTGTCGATTTGTCGCCGGCGCCGGGGGTTTTGAAGGTATTATTTTACCTCGTCCGGCCTTAATTTTATCCATGGCCAACCTCAAAGATTTGCTTAGCCAGAACCGTCTGGTATACGATACCCTGACCGTCGCCGGCGAATTGGGCGCCGCGCTGGGACAGGAGGTCTATGTCGTCGGCGGCGTCGTCCGCGACCTGCTGATCGGGCGGCCGCTGAAAGAAATTGACCTGATGGTGGTGGGTGACGGGATCGTCTTCGCCCGGGAGCTGGCCCGGAAGCTGGGGGTTCGCAAGGTCGTTCCATTCGCCAAATTCGGGACTGCCATGATCCCCTACCGTCAGATTCCGGTGGAAGTCGCCTCGGCCCGCACCGAGACCTACACCGACGACAGCCGCAAACCGGCGGAAGTCCGCTACACCGATCTGCCCGGCGATCTGAAGCGCCGCGATTTCACGATCAATGCCATGGCCATCGATCTGCGGCCGGAGCGGTTCGGGGACCTGCACGATCCCTATGATGGCATCCGGGACCTGGAGCTGCGGCGGCTGGTTACGCCCCTCGACCCTGATATTACTTTTGCCGAAGATCCGCTGCGGATGCTGCGGGCGGCCTATTTTTCGGCGGCGCTGGATTGCGATGTCGATGAAACCTGCCTGGCGGCCATCCGGCGGCAGGCGGACCGGATCACGATCGTCTCGCCCGAGCGGATTACGGCGGAATTCCTGAAAATTCTGAAGTCACCCAAACCATCGGTGGGCCTCTACCTGTTACAGGATACCGGGCTGATGCGGGCGGTATTTCCCGAGATAGCGGATATGTACGGCATGCAGCAACCGCCGGAATGGCATCATAAAGACGTGTTTTTCCATACGCTGCAGGTGGTCGATAATGCGGCCGCGCTGTCGGAAAAGCCGGAATTGCGCTTTGCCGCCCTGGTGCATGATATCGCCAAACCGGTCACCCGCCGCATCGATGCCGAGCGCGGCGTCACTTTTCACGGCCACGATGAGATCGGCGCACGGATTCTGGCACGGGTGGCCCGGCGCATGAAACTGCCCAACGACCTGCGCGATTACCTGCAGAAACTGACGCGCCTGCACCTGCGGCCGATCGCCCTGGCCCGGGACGG
>JBDRBK010000110.1:0-45009 GCA_043822705.1 Fidelibacterota bacterium | reverse complement strand
GCGGTGCCGATTTCGTCGAAATGTTCGTCGGTGTCGGTGCTTCCCGGGTTCGGGATCTGTTCGAACAGGGTAAGAAAACCGCTCCCTGCATCATCTTCATCGACGAACTGGATGCGGTCGGTCGCCAGCGCGGCGCCGGACTGGGCGGCGGGCACGATGAGCGTGAACAGACCTTGAATCAGTTGCTGGTGGAAATGGACGGTTTCGAGGTGAATCTGCAGGTGATTATTCTGGCTGCTACCAATCGTCCCGATGTGCTCGATCCGGCATTGCTCCGGCCGGGCCGTTTCGACCGGCAGATCGTGGTCGATGCACCCGATTACCAGGGCCGTCTCGGCATCCTGAAAGTGCATACCAAGAATATTGTGCTGAATAAGGCACGGGTCAATCTGCAGACGCTGGCCAAGGGCACGCCGGGACTGGTCGGAGCTGATCTGGCCAATCTGGTGAACGAGGCTGCTCTGCTGGCGGCGCGCAAACAGAAAAACGCCGTCGATATGTCCGATTTTGAAGAGGCCAAGGACAAAGTCATGATGGGTATTCAGCGCCGCAGCATGATTCTGACTGACGAAGAAAAGCGTCTAACCGCCTACCACGAGGCTGGTCACGCCCTGGTCGCCTCGCTGGTTCCCGGGGCCGATCCGATTCACAAGGTCACGATTATTCCCCGCGGCCGGGCGCTCGGTGTCACCACCCAGTTGCCGATCGATGAGCGGCATGGTTATTCCAAAACCTATATCGAGACCCGTCTGGCGATCCTGATGGGCGGACGTGGCGCCGAGGAGTTGATCTTCAATGAATTGTCCACCGGCGCCGGTAATGACATCGAGCAGGCAACGGTGATCGCCCGCAAGATGGTCTGTGAATGGGGCATGAGTCCGCGCCTGGGACCGATGACATTCGGCAACAAGAATGAGGAAATATTCCTGGGTCGGGAAATCCAGCGGCACCGGGATTACAGCGAAGCCACCGCCCGCATGATCGACGAAGAGGTGGTCCTGTTTGTCCGCGGCGGTCAGCAGCGGGCCGAAAAACTGCTGAAAGACAATATCAATCTGCTCCATGCCATAGCCGATATACTGCTGCAATACGAAACCATCGATGCCGAAGATATCAAGAAAATCATGGAAGGCAAGAAGCTGCAGCGGGCTCCCAAGCGGCCTCGCCGGCCACGGAAACGGTCTGGCGGCGCCAAGCCACCGGCTGCCGGTGAAGCAGTCCCGGCGGCGGGATAATTGTCCGCCAATTTCATTTATTTAATCGGAAAACAGCCTTAATTTTGTTTAAGGTTGTTTTCCGATGGATATCACCCAACTCCGAAACCAGCTCCGGCAAACCGGCGCGCCGACGCTGGTGATGGGCATTTTAAATGTAACACCCGATTCTTTCAGCGACGGCGGCCTATTCGTTGATCCCGATGCCGCCGTGGAGCAAGCTTTGAAAATGGAGCGCGACGGTGCCGACCTGATTGATATCGGCGGCGAGTCTACCCGTCCCGGCTCGGAACCGGTACCCTTCGATGTGGAACGGGAACGAGTCCTACCGGTGATAAAAAAAATTCGCGCACGCTCTTCGATCACTATTTCAGTCGATACTTACAAAGCCGAACTGGCCCGCGAGGCACTGCTGAACGGCGCCGATCTGATCAACGATATCAGTGGTTTCATGTTCGACCTCGACCTGGTTGACGTCGTCCGCGATTTCAACGCACCGGTTATTATCATGCATATCAAGGGCACGCCGCGGAATATGCAAAAGGATCCCCGCTATACCAATCTGCTGGCCGAACTCACGGAGTTTTTCCGCGAGCGGATAAAATTTGCCCGCGAGTCAGGGTTAGACGATAGCCAGATTATCCTCGATCCCGGCATCGGTTTTGGAAAACGGGTCGAGGATAATTTTGAAATTATTCGTAAATTAAAACAAATAGTGGATTTAGGATATCCAGTTATGATCGGTCCATCGCGAAAATCATTTATCGGGCAGACTTTGAACCTGCCGCCCGACCAACGGCTCGAAGGGACGGCGGCCGCGGTCACCGCCGGCATCCTCAATGGTGCCCGGATCGTCCGGGTACACGATGTGCAGTTCATGAAACGGACGACGCTGATCGCCGATGCGATCCGGGGAGTAACGGCCTGATGCCGCCGCTGCTGATCCAGATCGGCTTCCTCAATATCACCATTATTGATATAATCGATATCATTCTGGTGACCTGGCTGTTCTATAAGATATACATATATTTTCGCGACACCCGCGCCGGTCAGATGCTGGTGGGACTGATCATTATACTGTTTGCGTCTTTCCTGTTCAATGCCTTGGGGTTCAGCGGTACATCCTGGCTGGTCAATCAGTTCCAGACGGTCTGGGTGGTGGCTTTCGTGATCCTGTTCCAGCCGGAATTACGCCGGCTGCTGATCAACATCGGGCAAACCAGATTCATCCGCTCGATTTTCCGAATGGGCACCTCACGTACGATCGCGGCCATCGCCGAAGTCACCACCGAGTTGACCAAACGTGGTTGGGGCGCCCTGATCGTTATCCAGCGTGAAACCGGTCTGCGGACCTACAAGGAAACCGGCACCAATCTCAAAGCCGAAGTCACCATGCCGCTGCTGCTGTCGATCTTCAATCCGACATCACCGCTGCATGACGGCGCCGTGATCATCCAAAACGATATCCTCGATACGGCGGCCTGTATTCTGCCGCTGACCGAAAGTGCCATGGTCGATCCGGAAATGGGAACCCGCCATCGCGCCGCCCTTGGTATTTCCGAGGAAACCGACGCGATCGTGATCGTGGTTTCGGAAGAGAAACGACGGGTCGCAATGGCCGAAAACGGTCGCTTTATCAAAATCGGTATGGATGAGATGGAGCTGCGGCGTCAGCTCAATCAGAAATTGTTCATCGCCTCCGGAGATTAATCCGGTATGAGGCGGGGAAAATGCACGGTGTGTTTCCATCGGTTTTTTTTACTGGCAGCATTCAGCCTGTTTTTTCTGTCGGCCGGACAATACAGTGACGCCTTTCTCAATATTGGTGCCGGTCCGCGTTCGATCGGGCTGGGGCAGGCCGTGTGCGCCCTGCCGGAAAATCCGACCGGCTACCTGGTAAATCCGGCGGCCAGCGGATTCGTTGCCCACTCCCAGGCCGCGCTGATGTATATCAATCAATTCGATCTGGCGGACCTGACGGCAATTACCACCACCGTGCGCTGGCGGGGTGACTGGAAAATCGGTTTGAATCTGATCAATTTTTCGGTCGATGGTATTCCCGAAAGACCGGACCTGCGGCGTATCATCGATCTGGAAACCCGTCGTGATTCGATTCGTACCCTGGTGGCGGGCGGGTTCAGGACTTTCCGCGATCGTGAGACGGCGGTGTTTCTGAACATGGTACATGATATCAACAAAACCTTCGATCTGGGCTGGATGATTACGCCGTTTCCGGTGCGGATTTCGGCGGGTGTCAATATCAAGCTGCTGAACAAAGCATTATACGGTCTGATTGGCAACGGCATCGGTCTGGATATTGGATCGATGCTGTCATTCAGCTTGGCCGACGCCGTCGGTTATGGCTGGATGGGTGACCTGACCCTGGGACTGGCCTTTACCGATGCGGCCGGTACGCTGGTGTACTGGAACAGCGGGAAAACCGACCGGATTCCACCCGCAGTTACGGCGGGATTCGGCTATCGTCAGACATTCCGGAGCCTGCCGGTGGAAATGACATTTCTTTACCAGAAAAAAACCATTGAAACAGACTCGAACCTGGGATTGGAGATTGTCTGTTTTAACCTGGTCGCTGTTCGTGTCGGCGATAATCTGGGCCGGCGGCAGGGTGGCCTGGGGCTGCGGATTCCCGTCGGCGGCAATTCCGTGAGTATCGACTACAGCTTTACCGCACACAATCTGGGCAATGCCCACCGTATCGGTGCCGGGATTTATTTTTAAGGATCGGAACCAGCGGGAATGAACAATAAATATTACCGGCTACTCAATTTTCGCGGTTACTTGGTGAAAGCAGGACTGCTGCTGCTTGGTGCCGGCCTTTTTATTGGCTGTCCCGAACCGGTTGAAGATCCCGATCCGCCGGCCCGGCCGCTGCTGGTGACTAAATCGCTGCCGGAGGCCTGGGAGGAAGCAGGCATCGACGCCGACAATACCGGCACCAACCGAATCGTTTTAATGTGGCACCCTAACCAGGAAGAGGACCTGAGCGGGTATGAGATTTACCGGGCCGATACGCTGCGGACCAATAAATTCCGCAGAATTGCCGCGATCGATATATTTCACATTCTCGGTGCCGATACGATCTATCACGACGATAGTATCAGTACGCACCTGAATTATTACTATTATGTCCGGGCGCGCGATAATGCCGGTAATCGCAGCCACCCGTCCGATACCGTCACCTACCGTTTGTTGTTGCCGCCACAGGCACTGGCACCGTCGGATACGGTCGTCCACGGACCGTTTACATTCATCTGGTTCGACCGGGTCGGGCAATATGATTATACGACCGAATACACCTTGCGCCTGGATAACCTAGACCTGAACCGGTCGGTCTGGGTTTGTCGGTTCATGAATGCCTGGTATGATTATGCCAATTCTTACCCAATCCCGCTGGATTATTTTCCCTGTTCTCAGGGAGCATCGGCTGAGGCCGAGGTGATCGCCTGCAATGAAATCTCCAGCCAACTGCCGGCTGGTGTTTACCGCTGGAAAGTGAAGGCAATCAGCGAAGTCGACAACCATACCGGATTGGACGAGGCCAGTGCCGAATCGGAGTGGGCATTTTTCACAATCGAGTAATCTTCACTCACCGCCGCGGTACCTGTAAGAGGCCATTTTTTCCGATTTTATATTATCAAGTATCGGGGAATTCAGGATAAATTCCCGTCGCTAAAAATTTTCTTAATAAGGGCTTTGGACAGCAGAATTCAGGATGACAGACAGCATATTGACTGTAATTACGCCACATACACGTTGCCGCCACGGAGCCATAATAATCCAAGCAAGGGGAAGTAATGAATAAAACTATGAATCGCTGGTTGGTAGTCGTCGGTGCAATTATTATTCAATTGTGCCTTGGTGCGATATATGCCTGGTCGGTGTTTACGCCATCATTGAAACAGGCCGGCTGGACAGCGTCTCAGACTCAGGCGGTCTTTTCCGCCGGACTGGCATTCTTCGCCATCGTAATGGTCATCGCCGGCCGTTTGATGCCGAAGATCGGTCCACGGAAACTATCGATGGCCGGTGGCATTGTGCTGGGCCTTGGTTATCTGCTGGCCGGTATATTCGGCGGCACAAATTTCTGGTCGATTTTCGTTTTTATCGGCGTGATCGGCGGATCCGGCATTGGGCTGGCTTATGTAGTTCCGATTGCCGTGGGCATGCGCTGGTTCCCGGATAAAAAAGGACTCATCACCGGTCTGGCCGTGGCCGGATTCGGTTTCGGCGCCATGTTGTGGGTCAAATTGGCCGGGGCCTGGGGCAATCTGATCGCCGATATCGGATTAAGCTCGACCTTCACGATTTACGGCGTTGTTTTTCTGGTATCGGTCGTGATCGGTGGTATCTGGATGGTATTCCCGCCGGAAGGCTGGAAACCGGCCGGTTGGAATCCGCCAGTCGCCAAGGCCGGTGCCGCACCGGTCGCCGGCTCGGTTGATTTCATCAGCAGCCAGATGTTGAAAACACCGCAGTTTTATATGATTCTGATGACTTTTGCCTTCGGTGCCAGTGCCGGTCTGATGAGTATCGGTCTGATGAAACTGTTTCCAATCCAGGCTTTGACCGCCGCCGGTGTAGCCAATGCCAGTGCCATCGCCGGTACCGCCATGGCGGTATTCTATTCCCTGGCTAATGGTCTGGGCCGGATCGCCTGGGGTGCTATGAGCGACAAACTGGGCAGAAAAACCTCGATCACGATCATGATGGCGACTCAGGGAATTGTCGTTATCCTGTTCCAGTGGATGGCCGGGACCCCGGCGCTGCTGTACCTCGGGGCGACTCTGATCGGGTTTAATTTCGGTGGCAATTTCGCTTTGTTCCCGACCATCACCGCCGATACATTCGGGGCAAAACATGTCGGACAGAACTATGGCTGGGTATTCCTGGCATACGGGATCGGCGGTATATTTGGTCCGATGCTGGGCGGCAAACTGGGTGATCTGGGTAATTTTCCGCTGGCGTTTACGATCTGCGGTATCCTGTGTCTGGTGGCCGCCGGTATTATTACCATGGTGAAACCGCCTAAGGCGGTTTCCGCCTGATAGAATTTCCGGATAAAAAAATCCCCGGTTAAACTACCGGGGATTTTTTTTACACGTGATCGTCAGCCGTTACAGTTCAAGGTGCAGCATTTGGAAAATACAGGTTAAAAATTGTACCGATGTTCGGTTGACTGGAACAGTGTACCGCTCCTTTGTGCTGTTTCATCAACCCGTAAACCATCGATAATCCCAAGCCAGTACCGCTTTCACCGGATTTGGTTGTGAAGAATGGTTCAAATATCCGCTGCAATGTTTGTTCATCCATTCCACAGCCGTTGTCGGTCACAGTCAGTTGCACATATTCCGGTTCGGTCAGATCGGTCAATGAATCATGGATCTCCGAACTCGAACGGACTTGGGCCGTCGACAGATGAATCGTACCATGGCCATCAATCGCGTCACGGGCATTCAGGCAGAGATTAGTGATAATCTGTTCAATGGAGTTCACATCGGCCCGAACCGGCTTGATGGTCTTATCCAATTCAAAAGTGATGTTGATATCCTTGACAATGGTCTGACGAAGAAACCGGACCAGTTCGCCGGTAACCTGGTTCAGGTCAACCGCCATGAAGTTCAGATCCTGCTTGCGGTTCATCGTCAGCAGCTTGCGCGTCAAAACCGTGGCATGATCTAACTTTCTCAGGATCGTCTGATAGTACGGCAGGGTGGGTGCATCGGGCGAAATCTGGGTAATAGCCACTTGTGCGTAACTGGAAATACTGGCAATAATATTATTGAACTCATGGGCAATTCCGCCGGCCAATAATCCGATTGCCTCCATTTTCTGCGAATGACGCAATTGTTCGCCCAGTAATTTCTGTGACTTTTCGTTTTCGATACGGCTGGTTATATCGCGGAAGACGAAGATACTGCCATCAAAGTTACCATTCTGTCGGATGATCGGCGAAACGGTCCCGTCGATGGGAATCTCCGTGCCCTTCTTCCGGTTTACCAGAATTTGTCCCGCAATTTTCCGGGATTGTTCATCTTCGATTACCTGGTCGGATGAAATGAACAGCGAATTTATTTCATTGTCGTCGATCAGGTACAGGTTATCATGAATATTTTGGCCGAATAACTGGTCCCTTGTGGTTGTAAGAATATTTTCGGCGACCGGATTTACAAATGTCACCACACCGCACGGATCGGTACTGATCACGCCGTCACCAATGCTGTTCAAAGCAGTTTGCAGCCAGTCCCTGGTGGATTGTATAACGCTATCGGCTTCGTGTTTATAGAGGCTCATTTGAATCGTGAAATGCAACTCCAGCGGATTCACTGGCTTAATCAGATAGCCAAACTGTCCGGTAGCCCGGGCCCGGGATAACGTCTCCATATCAGTGCGAGCCGACAAATAAATAACCGGAATGTCATAGATTCGGTTCAATTTTTCGACCGTAGCTATCCCATCCAATTCACCCGCCAGTTGAATGTCCATCAAGATCACTTGAGGTTGGTACTCATTGATTCGTTCGAGAAGTTCTTCCCCTGACCGAATGACGCCGCATAGGGAATAGTTCATTTCACACAGATAATAACTCAGATTCTTGGCAATATTCTTGTCATCTTCGACTATCAGGACTTTCGTTGTGGTCGGGTTGGTAGAACCGGTAAGGGGGTGATAGCGGAAATGTTCTGTTGTTTTTTCGGTCAAGGTCAGCATTGTTTAATCGTTCGATCAAACTCCGTTTCAGATTAGTGTTGGTTAATCTATTGAGTACGGTGATTCTGGCGTAGTTGAATGTATAAAATAAATCTTGATATATACAAAATATTTCAGTACAATAGAGTGAAAATTAACCTAACAGGAGATTATCATGACCATCAATCAAATAGTAGCATTAGTTTCATTGACCATTTCTTTAGCGGTATATTCCGGCGCGAATCTTTTAGATTCATCAGATTCAAAACAGAATATTGACATTGTTTATTTAACAGCAGTACAGGCGGACTCCGGCACAAACGAGAATGAATAAAACCGTTTCAATAGATGTTAAATCCCTTGTTCCATTTCCAAAAATAGAGATATCCTTAAATGATTTAACAAAAAACCTAATTGTACAAAATTATGTTGAAGTAATGACTGAGATATCAGATCTGAATATTATCTCGAGTAAAATTGCTTTAAATAAATTAATACAATTAGAAAATGTAGAAGATCAAGAGTTAAAGGGGATAGTATTAGCAGGAATTGGGGGGATTCATACATTCGTTGGAAATTATCTAAAGGCGTTTGCAGCCTTTAAAACGTCTTTTGATTTAGTATCGGGTGACGAATCTATTGCTTTACTTTATTCGGAACTATCCAATCTATTGAGAAAACTAGGGTATAAAAACGAAGCAATTGCGATATTGAATGAGGCTCTCAGATTAACAAAGAATAATGGACTCTATTGGAAATTAACTACGCAATTAGCCTTGAGTTATAAATTCAGTAATCCAGATTTGGCAATTGAAATTATTAATCGTTGCCTCAGTTACTACAAAGAAAAGTATAATTATATACGTATCGCTCGTTTATTCCGTCATCTTGGTACAACGTACTTAGCGAAGAATGATTTCGGTTTGGCGAGGAAATACTACGATCAGGCCATTGAATTATCCGAAAGGCATAAGCTCGATTTATATAAATATGATGTATTGAATGATCGGGGGTGGCTATTCGTGATGGAGAGTGATTTCATCAATGCTAAATTGATATATACGGACATCCTGAGTCATGAATTGTCACCCTATCAAGAAGGTCTGGCATTGCAAAACCTCGGATATTTGGAATTCGAACAGGGGGAGTATCAAGAGGCCATTCGCTATCATTCGCAATCACTTCAATTGACAACGCGCTATGAGATGCGCGACATGGCATTCGAAGATTATTATAAACTGGGTCTGTGCCATGATAAAATCGGGGAAAAAGCGCTGGCGGATAAATACTATGCAACGGGCTATAAGGACCTGCAACAGGAGATCGATCTGGGCCTACGGATTCTTGGATATCGGAAGAAATTACTGAATTCCTACATCAGTTTTCTTGACCGAAATAAATCTATTGTCGAGATTGATCTCAACGCTGAAATATTCAGGTTTACCATGGATAAATCACTGAAGGATATTCGTGATATTTTCCATACAAATCTGCTAAAACTTCATCTGGATCGCTCCAAAAACGCACCGGACATGTGCCAGAAACTTAAAATCGAACCAAGGACCTACTTTACACACCAGAAAAAACTGGGCTTAAAACGGGGACCGGGAATTCCGAAACAAATTGAAAATAATCCCTATTTCCAGCGTTATCTTGACAGCATTGCCGTTCTTGATTGGCGATCGGCAAATAAAAAATTCGATAGTGACCTATTTGATTTCCTGCTCAATAAATACCAGCATAATAAACGAAAGCTGGCCGACGATCTGGATATTTCTTACCAACAAGTACTGATGAAAACTAAGGGTCTGGACTGATGCAATCCACTGAACCAACGATAGACCGATCGATTATAATTGTAGATGACGATATTTCCGTCAATCGCCTGTACCAGTTTTTTTTGAAGCAGGCTTATAACGGGAATATTTTATCAGCCCTGAGTGGCGATGAAGCGATTCGACTCTGTAATACCCATCAGCCGGAGATAGTATTCATGGATATCCACATGCCCGGCATGAGCGGTCTGGACACAATCCGGGAATTACGGCGTACAGGATTCACCAAACCGATAGTGGTGGTTACCGCCACGGATACAATATCCGATAATTTGACCATTACCGGCGCCGACCGAGTTTTGCGCAAACCGGTAAATCAGGGACAACTGATTGCCCAGTTGGAACTGATCAATGGTGGCAACGGCAAACTTACTCTCAAGTCCCCGGTCGTCGGCTGATGTTTTTTTGATATCTTGGCCATCGTCCTGTTCAACCGTCACTTATCTGTCAAACTGCCTGTCCCACGTTTACCCGAAATAATGTAGATTCATCGGCCAATTCAGCCGATGCAAAATGGGACAGCTAAGATTACTGCGATCACTCACCGTCCGCTCCGGATCACTGCCACTGATTTTAATCTTATCGATGACAATGGCCCGGTCCGGACCACCAATACCGGTGATGACCAGTATCGCGCCTCAGGCTTATTTCGTCAAGCGGATCGGCGGCGATAAGGTCACGGTCGATTACCTGATACCATCCGGTGCGGCGCCGGCGACTTATGCACCGACACCACGGCAAGTAGTAAAGCTTGCCCGGAGTGCGATTTATGTCAAGATTGGCCACCCCAACTTTATTTTCGAACCGGTTCATATCGAACCGGTCCTGGCCGAATTACCCACGATTACCGTGATTTCGATGTGGGCTGGTCCAGAAGTCAACCGGCCGGAGCATGGCGCGGAGCCGACAGCGGTGCATTCACACGGTGGTGATGAGACCGATCCGCATATCTGGATTTCACCGAATACCGTCAGTTCCGCCGTGAAGGTCATTACCGCCCGATTGATGTCGCTCGATCCCGATAATGCCGGTTTTTATCAACGAAACAGCGATATCTTCCTTGATGAAATTGTTAATCTGGATCAGGAAATCAGGACAGAGTTGAGCACGGTACAAAGCAGAAAATTCCTGGTCTATCACCCGGTCTGGGGACATTTTGCCCGGGAATATGATCTGGAACAGGTTGAAATCGAAGCGCAGGGCAAGGAACCGAGCCCCGCGCAATTGATCGATATCATCGATCAGGCAAAGACCGAGAACATCAAAGTGATTTTCGTGCAGCAGGGATTTTCCCGGCGCAGCGCCGAAATCATTGCCCGTGAAACCGGCGGCCAAATCGTGGAGTTGAATCCACTGGAATATGATTGGCTGAATAATCTGCGAAAAGTCGCCCAAATATTTAAAAATTCATTGACCAATGACTGAACCGGCATTAGTAGAATTGAATGACGTCAGCTTCGGTTACGATAACCGCACGGTGCTGGAACGGGTCAACCTCGCAATCTATGCCACGGATTATATGGTCGTTATCGGTCCCAATGGTGGTGGTAAAACCACTATGGCCAAATTGATTCTGGGTCTGCTTGCTCCGCGATTAGGGAAGGTAATCCTGCGGCTCGAGAAGGGGCGGCGCGGGATTGGCTATGTGCCCCAGTTTTCCACTTTTGACTGGCAATTCCCATTGCAGGTTTCTGAAATCATCCGGATGGGGCGCTGCTATCGGCGTGGTCTGTTGCGATGGTTTAACAGTGCTGATGACCGGGCGGTTCGTGACATCGCTGAAGAAATCCGGATTACTCATCTGCTGAATGCCTTCGTCAGTGAATTATCCGGTGGCGAGTTGCAGCGGGTCCTGATCGCCCGGGCCCTGATTTCCGAACCGGAATTATTGATTCTTGATGAACCAACCGCCGCCATTGATTCCGATTCACGAAATACTTTGAATTCGATACTGAACCGTTTCAATCAAAGTATCCCGATAGTGCTGATCACCCATGATGCCACCGCCATTACTCCGGCGACTAAACGGATCGTCTGTGTGAACCGCCAGGTTTATGTTCACGATTCAGGTGAGGTTTCGGAAGCGACACTCAACCAAGTGTATGGCTGTCCGGTGGAATTAATCGCTCATGGCGTACCTCATCGGGTGCTGAAACGCCACCGGGATTGACATGGGTGAACTGCTCAGTTACGAATTTATTCGAAACGCCATTCTGATCGGCGTACTGTCCAGCATCCTCTGCGGACTGCTCGGCACCTTCATTGTCGTTAAACGATTGGTATTTATCAGCGGTGGTATCAGTCATGCGGCTTTTGGCGGGATCGGTGCCTTTTATTATCTGGGATTAAATCCGCTGGCGGGTGGATTCCTGGTAACTGCGATAATGGCGGTAATTCTTGGGCTGGCTAACCGGGAAAAATTAATCAGTCAAAACTCCTTAATCGGCATTCTGTGGGCCCTGGGAATGGCAGTCGGGATTATATTTATTGCCCGGACGCCTGGTTACGCACCGAACCTGATGACGTACCTGTTCGGTAATATATTAGCCGTTTCCAATCAGGATATATTGGTGACCCTGATAATCGACATCATTGTCGTGTCGGTGATCTTTGCATTCTACAAGGAATTCGTCGCCATATCTTTCGATGAGGAATTTGCCCGGGTGCAAGGTCTGCCGGTTCGGACACTGATGATCGTGTTCATGCTGATGATAGCGGTTTCCATCGTTTTGCTGATCCAACTGGTGGGGGTGATTCTGGTCATCGCCTTGCTGACAATACCGCCGTTGATCGGTCTAATGCTGGCGCGCCGATTCCTGCTGGTAATCCTGATATCGACGCTGATCGGAATCGTCATTTCACTGGGTGGTCTGTATTTTTCATACATTTTCGACCTGCCGTCAGGACCGGTGATAATCACCTTGGGAGCCCTATTGCTGGGACTCAGCTATGTTATAAAATATTTTGCCGGCCGATTGCGAGTTTATCGTAGTTAGGCCGATATCTGGTCGGTTGTTATTGACTGGAAATATTGTTAATCTCAGGCATCGAAACTTGTCTGGGGTTAAGTAAATGAACAAACGCTTATCAGGATATTTAGTTATCCTTTTATTGCTACCGGCGTTTCTTCCGGCGCAGGATGCTGCGCGCTGTATGGTGTGCCACAAGGAAAAAACGCCTGGACTTTACCGGCAGTGGCTGGAATCGACTCATGCCGAATATGAGGTTACCTGTATCGATTGCCATGGTGCGGCGGAAGACGACGTGGATGCCTTCCTGCACGAAGATAGTTATGTCGCAACCCTGGTCACACCTGATGATTGCGGCATCTGCCATGAGAAGGAAATGGAGGAAGTCGGCGCTTCCTATCATGCCACGGCCGGAATGATCCTCGAATCGCAGGATGCCTATCTGGCGAATGTGCTCGGCGGTCATCAGGTAGTGGTTACCGGTTGTGAAAGTTGCCATGGGGCTCGAATAAAAATCGATCCCAATTCGCCGAACAAGCTGGATCGCCAATCCTGGCCCAATTCCGGGATCGGTCGCATCAATCCCGATGGATCCAAAGGCTCCTGCAATGCCTGCCACACCCGGCACGGTTTTTCCAAGGCCCAGGCCCGCCAGCCGGAAGCCTGCTCGAAATGTCATTTAGGGCCGGATCATCCTCAGAAAGAAGTATATGAGGAATCCAAGCACGGTAATATTTATTACACCAACCGGGATAAGATGAATCTTGATTCATACAGTTGGATAGTCGGCGAGGATTATTATGAAGCGCCGACCTGTGTTACCTGCCATATGGGAGCCACCCGTTTTCAGGAATCCACCCATGATGTGGGAAACCGTATTCAATGGTCGCTACGGCCTCCAATCTCACAGCTTAAAGATGATTATTCCGAGAAGCGCAAGAATATGAAGGATGTCTGTCAGGCCTGCCATACTTCAACATTTATTTCCGGTCATTTTTACCAATTCGATAGCTTCGTAAAACTGTACGATGAAAAATTTGCCCGTCCGGCCACTGAGCTGATCGATCTGATCAAGAAGAAAGGATTGCTGGAGAACCAGGCGGCTTTCGGCAATGGAATCGAATGGATTTATTGGGAACTGTGGCATCATGAAGGCCGCCGGGCGCGTCATGGTGTGGCGATGGCAGGTCCGGATTACGCCTGGTGGCACGGGATGTACGATGTGGCGCATAATTTCTATTTCAAGTTGCTACCGGAAGCGCGGAAACTGAACGATGCCGAAGTGAATGCGATGATCGATCGGTTGCTGATTGAAGATCCACTGCACAACTGGATGAACCGCTCTGAAAGCGAGTTGAAAAAAGCGATTCACAGTGGCGAGCTGGAAGCTTTGTACCGGCGTTTTTACGATTCTGAATGAACCGCTTTCTAAAATATATCAATATCGTCCGGCGTCTATCACGACATTGGACCGGTAAGGTGGGTGTGATCCTGATCTTGTCGTCGACGGTATCTTTTTTCTTTTTCCAGATACTGCAATTCATCGGACTATTCGCTAATGCCTATGCCGGACTGATTGCCTATCTTTTATTCCCGGCCCTGTTCATTCTGGGCCTGATCCTGGTACCGATCGGCTGGTGGCAATTCCGGAAAACAACCGGAAAAACCACCCGTGAACTGTTCGCGGAAAGTTTCGATCCTGATGATTTGAAAGCACGGATTACCGGTTCGCGAGCTTTGTGGATTGTCACCATCCTAACCGTCGCCAGTATTGTATTTCTCAGTTCGGTCAGTATCAATGCGCTGCATTTCATGGATTCCTCCGAATTTTGCGGGACCGCCTGCCACGACGTCATGGGACCCGAATGGGCGGCCTATCAGCAGAGTCCGCATGCTCGGGTGGCCTGCGTTGATTGCCATATCGGTGAAGGGGTCGGCGCCAAATTTGATGCCAAATTGAATGGTGTCTGGCAGATGGTTTCCGCCACTTTCGATCTTTATAATCGACCGATTCCAACGCCGGTGCACAACCTGCGCCCGGCCCGGGAAACCTGCGAAAAATGCCACTGGCCGGACAAATTTTACGGTCGGCGCCTGAAATCGACAATTCACTATGGTCAGGACGAGCATTCGAATCCGCAGTATACCACGCTGTTGCTGAAAATCGATGCGGGAAAGGGGGCGCAGCCGTCGGGGATTCACTGGCACATCGCCCGGGAGAATGAAGTACGATTTGTTTCGGTTACCGATGAACGTGAGGAAATCGCCTGGGTCGAAGTGCTGCAACCGGACGGTAGTTACAAGCGCTACAACAACCGCAATCTGAATAATTCGGAAATTAATTCCGAAACAGTTCGCACTCTCGACTGTGTCGATTGCCATAACCGGGCGACTCATATTTACGAGGATCCGGATAACGCCATCGATGACCGGATTCGCTCTGGCCTGATTGATCGCCGGATTCCATACATCAAGCGCGAGGGATTGAAAGCGTTAAAGAATTCCAATTTCCGGACTAAGGAAAATGGTCTGGAAAAAATCCGATTTATTATCCAGTCCTATTATAATCATAATTATCCGGAATTCACGGCCGCCAACCAGGACCTGTTAGATCAGGCGATCGCAACACTTCAGGACGTCTATAAGCGCAACATCCACCCCCGGATGAGCATCACCTGGGGCAGCTATCCCGATCATGTCGGTCACGAGCATGATCTGGGGTGTTATCGTTGTCATAACCAGTATCTGCTGGATGATCAGGGGAACAATATTTCCGCTAACTGCACCCTCTGCCATTCGATTCTGGCACAACGTTCAGACCAGATTTTTGAATACCTGGAAAAGTCGGGGATTGCCGGCAGGGAGGCAATTTTGCATAAGTATCTGCAGGAGGAATTTTTACGGACCAGTAACTGAATGCCACTGGAATTTATCCGACGGCTAAATTCAGATTATTGCCCAAAATTGATCTAGCGGGGGAGTTGGCACTGTACAAGCATCAACTGATTCACAGTCTAACAAACGGGAACGCTAGGTATGATGGAAAAAAAACAGGCGGTCACCGACGAAAAAGTAGTCGGTACCGATCGGAGAAGCATTCTACAGAAACTACTTGGATTAGGTATACTGGGTTGGCTGGGCAGTATCACTTACCCGGTAATCCGCTACCTGATTCCGCCCCCGGCCGGAGAAGCAGCTGTCAATTCCATTCAGGTGGGCCGAATCGACGATACCTGGGAGAAAGCATTTAAGATTTTTCCTTTCGGACGCAAACCGGGCATTTTATTCAAGGACGGAACAGGCAATTATCGAGCCTTGTCGGCGACCTGCACCCATTTATCCTGCATCGTCCAGTATCAGCAGGAGGACAAGTATATCTGGTGTGCCTGTCATAACGCAAAATTTGATATTAATGGTAATATCCTATCCGGTCCGCCGCCGCGCCCGCTGGAGGAATTTGCCGTCAATATCAAGTCCAATGGCGAAATTTGGGTTTCGCGAAAGGAGGCTTGATGAAGACAATCAGAGCCTGGCTGGAAGAACGCTTTGATTTCGAGCCGATAGTTCTATTCATGGCCAAGAAAAAAGTACCGGCCGGTCCCGGTTGGTATTGGTACTATATGGGCGGAGTGGCCCTATTCCTGTTCGTGGTGCAAGTCTTGTCCGGCATATTGCTGCTGATGTATTACAAGGCCAGTGCCAGCGAGGCGTTTGAATCGATTCAGTTTATCATGTCCAAGGTGAAGTTCGGCTGGTTGATCAGATCCGTGCATAGTTGGTCGGCCAATCTGATGATCCTGGCTGCTTTCATACACATGTTTTCTGTGTTTTTCGATCGTAGCTATCGCAAACCGCGTGAACTGACCTGGGTCAGTGGTGTTATCCTGCTGTTGCTGGGTTTCGGTTTCGGATTCAGCGGTTATCTGTTACCCTGGAATGAACTGGCTTTTTTCGCAACGAAAGTGGGAACGGAAATCGTGGGTGCCATTCCGGTTGTCGGCAAGGGCATCATGACCGTGCTCCGTGGTAGTCCCGATGTTACCGGCGCTACGCTACCACGGTTTTTCGGTTTTCATGTGGCCATTTTCCCTGGAATTTTTGTGGTGTTTTTGGGGATTCACCTGGCCCTGATCCAAATCCAGGGGATGTCCACTCCCCATAACTGGGAAAAATTGCCGGAACAAAAACGCAAATTTATGCCATTCTTCCCCAGTTTTGTTTTGCGTGATATACTCCTGTGGCTGATCGTCCTGAACGTGCTGGCGATTCTGGCGGTGTTTTTTCCTTGGGAATTGGGATCGAAAGCGGATTTATTCGCTTCGGCACCGGCCAATATCCGGCCCGAATGGTACTTTATGTTCATGTTCCAGACCCTGAAATTTATTCCCGGACATGTCTGGTTTATCGAGGGTGAGGTGCTGGGAATCCTCGGATTTATGATCGGCGGGCTGATCTGGCTGTTGGTGCCATTTCTGGACCGCAAGGATGATGTCCGTCGCTACCGGCGATTAAAGATTATTGGGTCGATCATAATTCTTTACATCCTCATCATGACCGTATGGGGGTACCTGGTATGAAACTAACAAAACTTATTATCAGTTGGCTGGCGATCACTGTCAGCGTCTTTGCTCAAAATGAAGCTGTATCCTGTGCCGGTTGCCATCAGGAACTGGACCAGCCTTTAAACGCCCCGGTCGAACTGTTCGCTGATGATGTCCATTCGGTCGCCGGATTTAACTGCACCATCTGCCATGGCGGCGATCCGGAAGCCTGGGATTATGATGAGGCTAAATCTGAAAAGGCGGGATTTATTGGTGTCCCTGCCGGCGTTGGAATTATTGAAGTTTGCAGCAAGTGTCACAGTAATCCACAATTCATGCGGACATACAATCCCAATATGCCCACCGATCAGGAAGCCAAATACTGGACCAGCGGTCACGGTGCCAGCCTTAAACAGGGTAACGTTGACATGGCGACCTGCGTCTCCTGTCATGACGTGCATGGAATCAGGAAGAAGAACGACCCGGCCGCCTCCGTGTACCATGCCAATGTCGATATAACCTGCGGTCGCTGTCACAGTGACCGGCAATTGATGGGCAAATACGGGCTGCCATTCGAATCGGTTGGTCAATACCGAGCCAGTGTTCACGGCATCGCCCTGCTGGAAAAGGGCGACCTGGCGGCTCCCACCTGCAATAATTGCCACGGCAATCATGGTGCCGCCCCGCCGGCGCTGGGATCGATTCAGGAGGTTTGTGGTACCTGCCATGTGAAAAACCAGGCTTTGTTCAACGGAACGGTTATGCATACTGTTTTCCTCGAAAATGACATTCATGGCTGTGCCGCCTGCCACACCGCCCATGCGATTATCCATCCTTCGGAAGCAATGATCGGTGTTGCAGCGCCCGGTATCTGCGGGAGTTGCCATGCCGACGGCGATCCGGGAGCCCAAATCGGTGACGGCATTAAGGCTGCTTTGAACGAATTGAACGACGAATTGGAGGCGGCTGAGACGGCGGTGAAACTGGCCGAGCAGCAGGGGCTGGAAACCGAAAATCTGATATTTGATATCCAGAACGGCCATACCAGCCTGGTTCAATCACGCACTACGGTACATAGTTTCGATCTTGACCAGGTGACCGAATCAACCGGTCCCGGGCTGGCAATCGCCCGTGCCGTAATTCTCGGTGTCGATGAACTGATCGCTGATTTTCGCTGGCGCCGTATCGGTCTGGGAATCGCTACAATCATGATCAGTTTCCTGGCAATAGTGCTGTACCTTTACATCCGGGCCATCGAGAAAAAACCGAATTGATCGGATAGTTGCGGCGCTCGTCCGGTGACTGACGGCCGCTGATTGTCGAATGGCAGTGGTCGTGTCCGGCAGATTATCCGGCAGACCGGCGGCTCGGTTCCTGACCGGTTATTTCTGATTGACATATCGGGGCGTGCGGTGTTACGCCCGCATATTTTCCGTCGCTGTTATTTCCTGAATCTGCTTAATTTTCTTCATGGAATTAGCCGAGCTAAGAGAGCATTTTACCGCCACGGAGACAAAATACCTCGAATTGCGGAGGTATCTTTGACCTGGATTCGCACACAGCCCAACTGAATCAGCTCCGGGAGCAATCGGCGGTTCCCGCATTTTGGAATGACAATGCCGCTGCTTCGTCCGTTCTGAAAAAAATATCCCTCCTGGAAAAAGAAATTGCGCTCTGGAACGATCTGGAACGCCGTCACGGCGATCTGGAAGTGTTAATGGAATTTGCCGAAGCCGGCGCAGCGACCAGCGACGAAGTACAGCTCGAATTGCGGGAGTACCGACACATCATCGAAGATCTGGAATTAAAAATGATGCTGGGCGAAGAGCAGGATGTCCTGCCGGCGATTCTGCAAATTCACCCCGGCGCCGGTGGAACGGAGAGCCAGGACTGGGCTGATATGCTGTCGCGTATGTACAAGCGCTGGTTCGAAAAAAAAGGATTCGAGGTCGACATCCTGGACTATCAACCAGGCGACGAGGCCGGCATTAAGGACGTGACCTTCGAGATTCAGGGCGATTATGCCTACGGACTGCTCAAGGCCGAAGCCGGCATTCACCGCCTGGTGCGCATCTCGCCATTCGATGCCAACAGCCGTCGACACACCTCATTTGCATCGGTATTTGTCTATCCGGCCGTCACCGAGGATATCGAAATCGAAATCAATCCCAGTGAATTGCGGATCGATACCTTCCGGGCCAGCGGGGCCGGCGGACAGCATGTCAATAAAACCGATTCAGCGATCCGGATCACCCACCTGCCCACCGGAATCGTGGTTTCCTGCCAGAATGAACGCTCACAGCATAAAAACAAGGCCCAGGCCTTAAAGGTTCTGAAATCACGGTTGTACCAGATTGAAATCGACCGTGAGCGGGATGCTCATTCTGAGCTGGAGAAAAGTAAACTGGATATTGGCTGGGGCAGTCAGATTCGGTCATATGTATTTCATCCCTACAACATGGTCAAAGATCACCGTACCAAAGAAGAGACCGGCAACGTTCAGGCGGTCATGGACGGCGAGATCGACCGTTTTATCCGGGCCTACCTGCTATGGCAGATGAAGGATAGCGCCGGGAAAAAAGTATAGCAGGACAGCATGTCAGAAGAAAAACAAAGTTTAAATCAGATCATCCAGTTTCGTAAGGAAAAACTGCAGGCGATTCGTGATGCCGGTGTCAATCCTTACCCGTATGGTTACCAGCCCACGCATTTGAGTCTGGCCGTCAGCGATAATTACGCCGAACTGGAGGGCTGCGATGTGGCAGTGGCCGGACGGGTCATGTCGCTGCGGATCATGGGTAAAGCTGCTTTTGTCCATATTCAGGACCATGCCGGCCGGATTCAGTGCTATCTGCGCCGCGACGATATCGGCAACGATTCCTACGAGGTATTCAAAAAGCTGGATATCGGTGATTTTCTGGGTGTGGCCGGTTATGTATTTACAACCAAGACCGGCGAGATTTCCATTCATGCCCGGGAAATTACGATACTGAGTAAAAGTATCCGGCCGTTGCCGGTGGTCAAGGAAAAGGATGGCGAAACCTTCGATGCCTTCCAGGACAAGGAACTGCGTTATCGTCACCGTCATCTGGATTTGATTGTCAACCCGGAAGTCCGGGATATTTTCATCCTGCGAAGTAAAATTATTACCGCCGTGCGCCGCTATTTTGATCAGCGTGACTATCTCGAAGTCGAGACGCCGGTGCTGCAGCCGCTGTACGGCGGCGCCAATGCCCGGCCATTTACTACGCACCACAATGCCCTGGATCAGACTTTGTACCTACGGATCGCCGACGAACTGTACTTAAAGCGGCTGATTATCGGCGGGTTTGACCGGGTTTATGAAATCTCCAAGGATTTCCGTAACGAGGGCATGGACCGGAATCACAACCCGGAATTCACAATGCTGGAATTTTACCAGGCATATGTGGATTACAACTATATGATGGACTTGGTCGAGGATCTGATCCGAACGGTGGCGCAGGCGGTTGGAAAAACAAAAGTTAATTGGAACGGTGTTGAGATCAACTTGAACCGTCCCTTTGTTCGCAAACCGATTCTGACACTGCTGAAGGAAGCCACCGGGCACGATCTGGGCAATGCCTCCGTCCGGGAAATGGCTGAAATCTGCGCCGAGTTTGAAATTGTCGTCCCCGATAAAGCTAATTACGGCAATCTACTGGACCTCATGATGAGTGAACTGGTCGAGCCTAATTTACTGCAACCAACATTTGTGACCGATCACCCCAAGGCGATCTCACCCCTGGCTAAAATGCATCGCAGTGGCGATCCGGAACTGGTGGAACGCTTCGAACTGTTCATCGGCGGTGCCGAATTCTGCAACGCCTTTTCCGAACTGAACGATCCGCTGGATCAGCGTGAGCGCTTTGAGGCGCAGGCGAACCTGAAGGCGGCCGGGGACGAGGAAGCCCAGGTTCCGGATGAGAATTTCCTGCAGGCCGTCGAATGCGGCATGCCGCCTACCGGTGGTGTCGGTATGGGCATCGACCGGCTGGTGATGTTGCTGGGTGAGCAACGCTCGATCCGCGATGTGGTGCTCTTTCCCGCTATGCGTAAAATCGATTGACCGGAACTACGGGAAGCTTAATTACCGGGACAATTCAGTGTCCGGTTCATTATCCACCGATCCGGCTGTGATCGGCGGAAAGCTATGCATACTATTCATAGATTAATTGAAATTCAGTCGGCATGAGCTTGACTTTCAAGATCGCCCGGCGCCATCTTGGTATTCCGCAGCTATCGAGTTTTTCGCGTTATGCCGGTGTCATGGCGATGACCGGATTGGGTCTGGGAATCGCGGCCCTGATCCTGACCTTCAGTATCCTCGCCGGATTCGAACGCACGCTCAGCGCCAAATTGACTGATTTCGATGGGCATATCCGCATTGAGCACTTTATGGATCAAGCGCTCGGTATGTCCGATGTTCTGGTAGATTCGGCCCTGACCCGCCTGACTGCCGGCTGCGCGGTCTATTCCTACATCCAGAAACCAGCTATTCTGCGGCATGGTCAGCAGGCTGAAGGGATCGTGGTGGAAGCCTATCGCGGCGAATCGATCCCGGCGGGACTCCTTTCCCTGCTCAGCGCAGGCGAATTCCGGCTGGATGAACAGAGCGTCGTTGTCGGTAGTGAACTGACCAGAAAAATGGGTCTGAAACTGGGTGATAAAATTATCCTGTTCGACCTGGCGAATATACACCGGGTGTCCAGCGCCCGGCGCTTGGGGCAATTTACGATTTCCGGTATCTATCACTCCGGTTTGCAGGAATACGATGGTCTGATGGTGTACCTGGACCTGGCTGCCGCCCAGCGCCTGTTCGCACTGCCGGAACAGATCACCGGGCGCGTGGTATTTCTGGATCGGGCCGAAGCGCTCGATCAGGCGCTGCAGACACTGGAAAACAGCCTGGGCTACCCTTATTTCGTTCTGTCGTGGAAAGAAAAACATCGGATCCTGTTCAACTGGCTGGCGGTTCAGAAATGGCCGATACTGATAATTTTCGGCCTGATCGCCCTGGTCGGCGTGGTCAATATTGTGGCGGCCCTGGCCATGATCGTGCTCGAGAAAATCCGCGAGATCGGTATCCTGAAATCGATGGGTTGCACCCGCCGCCGGATCAGGCAGATATTCCTGATTGAAGGCGGCATCATCGGGTTGACCGGTTCCGCAGGCGGCGCCCTGGTCGCTACCATTCTGATCTGGCTGCAGGATCGTTTCCAATTAATCAGGATTCCCGAAGATGTCTATTTCATGGATCGGGTTCCGGCTTATCTCGATGGTCTGACCGTCATTACATTTATCGTTATCGGTGTCGGAGCGGCGCTACTGGCGGCACTGGGACCAACGGCACGGGCGGCGGCGGTTCGTCCGGCGAAAGCGTTACGCTACGAATGAAGTTTGCCGTCCTGGTAGCCAAACGTTTCATGCTGGGCGGGAAAGGCAGCGGCACCAGCCGTTTCACCGGCTGGATAGCCGTAATCGGTCTGGCGGTCGGCTGCTTCGCACTGATCATATCCCTGGCCGTGTTGAATGGCTTCGAAGCGCGGGTCACGGAAAAAATAATTGGTTTCGAAGGTGATCTGCGGATCAGTGCTGATACGGCAACGGTCGATATCGTTCGACTGGCTGAGGACTGGCAATCACAGGGATTGCTGGCAGGGTATATGCCGTTTATGGAACGCAAAGGGCTGGTGATCAACGATTTTGATGAGAATCGCATGGTCGATCTGAAAGCAGTCGATATGGAAAGGGCTCTGACTTTTTATGACCTGGGTCTGGATAGCGTCCGGGACGGTCCCGCCGTACTGGTGGGGGCGTTGCTGGCCCAGCGGCTGAACCTGATGGTCGGCGATTACCTGCGAATCATGAGTCCGATCGATGCCCCGGCGGGGATCGGTCTGCCGCGGATCGTGCGATTGCCGGTGGCCGGAATCTTCCGGGCGGAAGTACTCGATTTCGACGATCGCACGGTATTTATCCCGTTATCGGCAGGAACGCAGCTTTTCACCCGCAAACAGGGACTGGATGGCGTTGACCTGCGGTTCCTGCCATTGTCTGATTTCGAATGGCAACGGCGCTGGATCGATGATTTGCTGCCGGCCGGTGTCCATTCGGAAAGCTGGAGCGAAATGCATCAGGGGCTGTTCAGCGCCATGCGGATGGAACGGATCGGCGCGGTCGTGGTGCTCAGTCTGATTGTTCTGGTGGCATCCTTCAATCTGGCCTCGACTCTGGTGCTGATTACCTACCAGAAAATTCGTGAAATCGGGATTCTGCGCACCATGGGCGTGCCGGTGCGCGGGATCAGGAATATTCTGCTGGTGCAGGGACTGATCATCGGCGGTTTGGGGGCCGCGGCCGGACTGGTCCTGAGCCTGCTGCTGGTGCTGCTTCAGCAGTTGACCGGAATTATCCCCCTGCCATCGGAGATTTATATTATTGACGCTCTGCCGATGCTGCTTTACTGGCATGATCTGGCGGCCGTTCCGGCGATCGCCTTCGTCCTGATCATCCTGGCGTCAATCATCGCCAGCCGGCGGGCGGTTTCAATAAAACCTAAAGATGCGGTGCAGTTGGAAAAATGATACTTGAAGCAAAAAATATCCATAAAACTTTTTCAAACGGATTCAAAACCCTGAGTGTGTTGCGGGGGATTGACTTCTCACTGGCAGAAGGTGAAATCGTCACCATTATGGGGCCGTCCGGATCGGGCAAGTCGACCCTGCTCAATATCCTGGGGACGCTGGACCAGCCGACGACCGGTACGCTGCTGATCAATGGCCATGATGTCAGCACCCTGCCGGACCTGGAGTTAGCGGCTCTGCGCAATCGATCGATTGGTTTCGTTTTTCAATTCCACCATCTGCTGCCGGAATTTACTGCATTGGAAAATGTCCTGATTCCCAGCCTGATCGGTGGTGGCAGTCAGGAGCGGAACAGCCGGGCGCTGGAATTACTGGAATATGTCGGACTGAGTGATCGCAGTGATCACTACCCGTCCGAATTGTCCGGGGGCGAGCGCCTGCGGATCGCCGTCCTGCGGGCATTGATCAATCGGCCGCAGATAATTCTGGCCGATGAGCCCACCGGGAACCTTGACGAGGCCAATGCGTCTAAACTGATCAACCTGTTCCGGTTGATAAATCATGATTTTAAACAATCGCTGGTGATAACGACCCATAATCCGGCCGTGGCTGCAATCGGCGACCGCCAGTTGGAACTGGAATCAGGAATTCTGAAACCGGCTGAATTGACAGATTGATCTTCAAGCGGTAAATTGACTACAAGATGAAAGAAAATTTTTCCAAACGCGTCCAGAATATCATGAAACTGTCCCGCGAAGAGGCCATTCGGCTGGGGCACAGTTATGTCGGTTCCGAACATCTGTTGCTGGGACTGCTGCGCGAAGCCGGCGCCAACAGCATCCGAATTTTCGAGAATTTTAACTGCGACTTGAATGATTTGCGCTCCCGGGTTATCGAAGTAATCAAATCTTCCGGGGGAACGATGACGTTGGGGCATATCCCATTGACGCGGCGGGCTGAGCGTATTTTGCGGAATTCCTATGCCGAAGCTGTTGGTCTGGGGGCGCTGGCTGCTGACGACGAACATTTGCTGTTGGCGTTGCTGAAAGAGGAAGAAGGGATTGCCTTCGAGGCATTATCATTCTTCAACATTGATTATGATGGGGTTCTGACATTCATTCGGGATGATCGGATGGTTCGGGCCGCCGGTGAAATGGCAGTAGCCGATAAGACCAAGAAATCGACGACGCCGGCACTGGATCATTTTGCCCGCGATATAACCCATTTGGCGCGGTTGCTTAAACTCGATCCGGTCATCGGACGCGAGCGGGAAATCGAGCGCGTGGCCCAGATATTGACCAGGCGCAAGAAAAACAATCCGGTTCTGATCGGTGAACCGGGCGTCGGTAAAACGGCGATTATCGAGGGACTGGCACAGAGAATTGTAGAGAAATCGGTCCCGCGCCTGCTTTACAATAAACGAATTTTATCGCTCGATCTGGCCGCGCTGGTGGCCGGAACCAAGTACCGCGGACAATTCGAAGAACGGATGAAAACGATCATGCTGGAACTAGAATCCAGTGCTGATCTGATCCTATTTATCGATGAATTACATACGCTGGTAGGGGCTGGCAGCGCGTCCGGTTCGCTGGATGCATCGAACATGTTCAAGCCGGCTCTGGCCCGCGGCGATATTCATTGTATCGGCGCCACGACCATGGATGAATATCGTAAATATATCGAGAAAGACGGTGCTCTGGAACGGCGTTTCCAAAAAATTACGATTAATCCGCCTTCAATCGAGGAATCGCTGCATATCCTGATGGGCCTCAAGGAACATTACGAGAAGCATCACAATGTAGTATACCGGGATGAGGCGATCACCGCCTGTGTGCAACTGGCCGATCGCTACATCACCGATAAATTCCTGCCGGACAAGGCAATCGATATCATGGACGAAGCCGGCTCGCGGGCGCATATGTTGAATGTGAAGGTGCCGAAAAGCATTTTCGAACTCGAGACAGAAGTCGATAAAATCCGGGTCGAGAAGGAAAAGGTCGTGGCGGATCAGCGTTTCGAAGACGCGGCCGCTCTTCGTGACAGCGAACGGCAATTGTTGGAAAAGCTGGCGCATGAGCAGCAAATCTGGCAGGAAGATGACCGCGCCAACCCGGTGGTAATCGACGAAGAACAGATCGCCGAAGTAGTCTCGGTGGTAACCGGGATTCCGGTAACCAAAGTCGCCCAGACCGAGACCCAGAAACTGTTGAAAATGAAAGAAGGTCTGCATCGCTACATAATCGGCCAGGATCAGGCAATCGACAGTCTGACGCGTTCGATTCAACGGGCGCGGGCCGGGTTGAAGAGTCCCAAAAGGCCGATCGGTGTATTTTTATTTATGGGACCGACCGGTGTCGGCAAAACCGAACTGGCCAAAGCGCTGGCGACCTATCTGTTCAACAGTCACGACGCGCTGATCAAACTGGATATGTCGGAATATGGCGAACGTTTCTCGGTTTCGCGCATGATCGGCGCACCGCCGGGATATGTCGGGTATGAAGAGGGTGGTGAACTGACCGAACGGGTCCGGCGCAACCCGTATTCGGTGATTCTATTCGATGAGATCGAAAAAGGGCACCCTGACGTTTACAATGTTTTACTGCAATTATTTGATGAAGGTGTACTGACCGACGGACTCGGGCGGAGAGTGGATTTCAAGAACACGATCATTATCATGACGTCCAATACCGGTTCTAAAGATATTTTGTATGGTAAATCGATCGGATTCATTGAAGCGACCGAGTCAGCCGGGTATGAAGCGTTGCGTGATAAACTGCTGGAACATGTCAAAACTCAATTTAATCCGGAATTTTTGAACCGGGTCGATGAGACGATTGTGTTTCATTCCTTGTCGCGGGAGGATGCACTACAGATTATCGATCTACAGCTCCAGGATGTCATTGTTAATCTGGGTAAACTGAATATCGGTCTGACTCTGACCAAACGTGCCCGTTTGAAGTTACTTGAAAAGGGTTTTAACAGTGACTATGGCGCCCGCTATCTGCGTCGGGAGATTCAGACTTCCATTGAAGATGTGATATCAGAAAAATTATTGCAACAGACGTTTGTTGCCGGCGATCTGATTAAAATCGATTACATCAAGGGCGAGTTCATTTTTTCGGCTACTGATAAAGCGCTGACTGTCAATACGACCTCGTAATCGATCAACAAGGCCGGTGGCCAAGCTCCGGCAGACTGTCAATTTCCAGATGACGGTTTCTGCCACATATATTGTTTAATCCTGTTTTTCTGCCAAAAGGACTTAGTATCTCCGACGGCACGTTTATTGTTCGCCTGATTATAAATTTTATTAAATCGGAATTAGGAGATTAGAAAAATGGGTAAAATTATTGGAATCGACCTCGGTACGACGAATTCCTGTGTGGCGGTTCTGGAAGGTGGCGAACCAACGATTATCACCAATCCCGAAGGCGGTCGGACGCTGCCGTCGGTAGTTGCTTTTACGAAAAATGGCGAACGCCTGATAGGCCAGCCGGCCAAGCGGCAGGCGGTAACCAATTCGCACAACACGATCTTTTCCATTAAACGGTTCATGGGACGGATTTACGATGAAGTGGGCACGGAAATCAAGGAAGTGCCTTATAAAGTCGGCAAGCAATCCGGATCCGGGGTTGTCGTGGAAGTTGGTGACAAAAAGTACACGCCACCGGAGATCAGTGCCATGATTCTCCAGAAATTGAAACAGATGGCGGAAGAGCATCTTGGGTCCAAGATCACCGATGCCGTTATTACCGTTCCGGCTTATTTTAACGATTCTCAGCGTCAGGCAACCAAGGATGCGGGAAAAATAGCCGGGTTGAATGTCCGCCGGATCATTAATGAACCAACCGCCGCTGCTTTGAGTTATGGTCTCGACAAGAAAAAAGATGAAAAAATTGCTGTGTTTGACCTGGGTGGCGGTACCTTTGATATTTCCGTCCTGGAATTGGGTGATGGGGTGTTCGAGGTAAAATCAACCAATGGCGATACTCATCTCGGCGGCGATGATTTCGACCAGGTTTTGATCGACTGGATCGCCGGTGAGTTTCTCAAGAGCGACGGAATTGATCTGCGGAAAGATCCTATGGCATTGCAACGCTTGAAGGAATCCGGTGAAAATGCCAAGAAGGAGTTGTCCAGTTCCAAGCAGACTGAAATCAATTTGCCGTTCATCACGGCCGATGCTTCCGGGCCAAAACATCTGAATTTGAGCCTTACCAGGGCGAAATTTGAAGAATTGGTACGTCACCTGGTCGAGCGAACGGTTCAACCCTGTCTTCGCGCAATGAAGGATGCCGGTCTGTCGGCTGCGGAAATCGATGAGGTGATTCTGGTCGGGGGCTCCACCAGAATTCCCATGGTCCAGGATAAAGTCAAGGAAATATTTGGTAAGGAACCGAACCGCAGCGTCAATCCCGATGAAGTTGTGGCACTGGGTGCGGCTATTCAGGGTGGCGTACTGGCCGGCGAGGTGGATGATATCCTGCTGCTGGATGTGACGCCATTGTCACTGGGTATCGAGACTCTCGGTGGTGTATGCACCAAATTAATCGAGCGGAACACAACGATTCCGACGAAAAAATCCCAGGTGTTCAGTACCGCCGCCGACAGTCAGACCACGGTTGAGATTCATGTCCTGCAGGGCGAACGGGAAATGGCCAATGACAACAAAACGATCGGTCGTTTCCATCTGGACGGGCTTCCACCGGCACCACGCGGTATTCCGCAGATCGAAGTGACCTTTGACATTGATGCCAACGGGATTCTGAATGTGACCGCCAAGGATAAAGCCACCAGCAAGGAGCAGAGTATCCGGATTGAGGCATCCAGCGGATTGAATGAGTCTGAAATCGGAAAAATGGTCAATGATGCCAAAAATCATGAAGCCGAGGACAAGGCCAAGCGCGAGGAAATTGATTTGCGTAATCAGGCCGATCAAATGGTTTATCAGACCGAGAAGAATATCGAGGAATTCGGTGATAAGCTGGACGATGATGGCAAACAGAAACTGCAGGAAAAGGTAGAGGCCTTGAAAAAGGCCGCGGCCGGCTCAAACAGCAGTGACATCAAATCGGCTTTGGAGGCATTAACTAAAACCTGGAATGAATTATCGGCAAAAATGTACGATGCCGCCAAAGAACAAGCCCCGCCTCAGGGCGAACCGACGGCCGGGCCATCCAAGGATAAAAAGTCCGGCAAGGATGACGGCGAGATTGAAGATGCCGATTTCGAAGTAGTTAATTGATATTTTTATTTGACCGACAAAAAAAGCGGGCGCGATCCCGCTTTTTTTGTATTTGGAACCAGGCACAGTTATATTCATTAGTTTAGTAACTAATGAAAAGGTATCTTAAAAATATCATCCTGTCACTGATTGTCCTGATCGCGTTGATCACGATCGGACTGTTCGTTATTTTGACTCCGGCAGTCTGGTCCGATTACATTGCCGCCCACATCGATGAGCTTTTGAATGCGCAGGGCGAGTGGACGATCCGCTACGGCAGTATCAACGGTCATTTATTGACGGAAACGGTCATTACTGATTTTTTATACTACAACCGCGATTCATCACAGGTCTTTGCCGCTCCCCGGATGAGTTTTAATATTAATCCGATTCCATGGTTATATGGTGAGTACAACTTCAGAAAAGTGACAGTAGAAGATTTTACGGCGGTGTATCTTGACACCGTTGAAAGATTGCCAACTGAACGTCCGGTATTTTCGACTGATTCGCTGCTTAATGTGGATATTTACATCAAGAATTTTACCGTATCCGGAATGATCGACTGGCAGTTGAAAAATCGTTCCCGGGAAACCGGTGAAATTGGCTTCTCGGGACGTATCCGGTACCGGCCTAATGGATCATTCGTTTTCGCCCAGCACTTCCGCTACCGCGATTCGGATAATCGGCGCAATTTCACATTGACTGATTCCGGATTCCAATTATTCCCTGAGGAATTGATAATAAAATCATTTATTGGGACACTTAATGAACAGGATTTTTCCGGCGATCTGGTAGCGCGGTTCAGTCCGGAAATTTCATTGTCGGGCAATTTGAACCTGGAGAATTATTGCTGGTCGGCAGACAGTACTTTAAAAACAATGTTGTGGGCTCAATGGGATACAGTGGATATCAGTCTGCATTTCGACTCCGATTTGAAGCGCCATACTGGCCGGTTTATCGTCTTTGCCGGCGAAGATTCGATCAGGGGCGATGCTATTATCACCGGAATTGCTGATTCCTACCAGATCGAAAGGATCGAATTAGCAGCGGGTGTTTCACGGGTGATTGGTAGGGGAATCGTGGAACCCGATGGACGAATCGGCGGACGTGTAGAATTGCACGGATTTGATATCAGCCGGTTTATCAAACAGGCTCCGAAGACCAATCAGAATGGAATTGTGCTGGTGGAAATGACGGCCCCGGGACTGGTCCGGCCCGCGGTGTGGATATCTCTGGAATTACAGGATACGGTACTGATTCCGGACAAATCGCTGACCGCGTCGGGTACGCTGCTGATTCGCGATGGATTAATCAGTGTGGATAATCCGGTCAGCATATCCCTGGATACTGGAAATATTGTTATAGATGGATGGCTGGATTGGCAAGCCAAGAAATCCGAAATCAGGGCTGATTTGACCAATATTGATCTGACGCTTGGAAACGGAATCGGTAAAATCAACCTGAATGGGGGAACGATCTCCGGCAATCTCAAACAGGAAGGATCAATAAGAACACCGCTGGTCAATGCCAATCTGGTGATCCGGAACCTTGATTATCAGGGAATCAGACTTGAACAGGTTAATCTTTTATCGACGTTACGTGGTACACCGGTGGATATTGCCGGCACGGTGACCCTGGATGTTGCTAACGGCAACTGGCGCCAATACTCGTTTAAAGAGGGATTCTTCGATATTTCCCTGCAGGATAAACTGATTAAAATCAACAGCGCTCACCTCAAGGATCAGGCTAACTTTATTCAGATGAACGGAAATATTGATCCTTCTGGTGCGCTGCACCTCGATCAATTCCAAATGGCCTACAATCAGCATTATTTCGTCAGCACCCATCCGATCGATATTGGTTGGACCGAAAATAGTTTTAACCTGAAACCGTTTGTGGTCCATATTGATGACGGTATCCTGGAAGGATTTTTCAGTTCCGCTGATTACCGGGAAGGTCGCATGCGCTTTTCGAATTTTGATTCCGATGCGGTACTCGAACACACCCCCAAGGGATTTCTTGGATTGAGCGGTCTTTTATTCGGCGAGGTTACAATGTCGGGACTGGCCGGCGAGGAGGTTGTCGAAATTGAACTCTCCGTTAAAAATGGCGGAATTTTAAACCAGCAATTTGACGATCTAGTCGTTTCCGCTGTATTGGCCGACAGCATTATCCATTTTGAGGAATTCACATTGACCCACGGTAATGATGTAGGCATCCAGCTTAGTGGTGTAATACCTTTGGGATCAAAGCTTACGCAGTCGGTTCCGATTGAACTATTCTCACAATTACGCTCAGTGGATTTTGCCATCATTCATCAGTTCATGCCGGAATTTTTCTATCTGGGAGGTAAAATATCCGGTGATTTCAATTTAAGCGGCAGCACTTCGGACACGGAGTTCGACTTTAATCTGACAATCGCCGATGCCATTTTTGATATTATCCCATTGGGTACCGTCAGCGGTCGAGGAAGCTACAGCGAACAACGAGTCGATTTCCACCAGTTACAGTCGAAATATCGTGGTAACAGTATTTCGGCCAATGGTTATCTCCCGATGGATTTTAATATTGCCTCTTCCAGATTCGGGCGAATGGTCCAGGGCGACTCATTGTATCTGGATGTGGCTGCCATTACCGAAGACCTGGTATTTTTAAGCAATTACCTTGATGCCGCCGATTCTCTGAAAGGGAATTTTGATATCCGGCTGACTTTGTCCGGCGTACCGGAAAAAATTCTACGCAATGGACAGATGACTGTTGAGAATGGAAGGGTTTACACTGTTTTACTTGATAATACAATCGAAAATATTTCCGCAGGTCTGACAATCACGGACAATCAACTGAAAATTGATCGGTTCAGAGGCGCGTTGCCTCCATCGGCGGATTTTAACCGCAGATCGAATTTACGGGCCGCGTTGACGGCCCAGAAGAAATCAACCAAGCAGAACCTGACAATTTCAGGCGGGATGGATCTGACCCGGTTTTTCAAACCGCATTTCGATCTGAATCTCAAGGCCAGCAATGCCTACATCCGCACTCTTTTAGGCGATATTGAAGGCCTGGTCGACGCTGATTTGACCATGACCGGTCGGGAAATAATTACCTATTCCGGTCGTATCACGCCCCTTAATGTGGAAATGAAACAAGAATTCTCATCGTCTGAAATCGACGAATCAACCCACCAGCCCGGTTCAATCGTGACGGTCTATAAATTGACCTTCCCGATTACCGGTGATTTCAAACTGGTGAATACGCAGTTAGATGCTGATCTGTCCGGTGAACTGAGTCTGGTACAGTATGGAGAGGAAGATGCGGATTATGCCGGTGAATTATTCGTGCGTGGCGGCAAATTCTATTATACCGGCGATGTCTTTACCATCATTGAAGGCAGCTCGATGATCTTTGATGGCCGCGGATTCAATCCGACAATGGACATTGCTGCCTATACTAATATTGATATTTACAGAATCAATGTTCAATTAACCGGCAAACTCGATAATCCCACATTGACCTTCGAATCGGATCCAACTTTGTCGCAAAGTGACATACTGCAATTGCTGACTCTGCGCAGACGAATTGAGGATTATGATTTCGCCAGCACCGGTTTTGGGCAGTTGCCGTCGTCAATATTAAGTGCCTGGTTCGGCCAGCAATTAGAAAAGAATCTGCTGCAGGTGACCCGTCAGCTTGGTATCATCGATGAAGTCGATATCAGAACCACCAGTCAGGCTGCCATTGGTAACGGTACGACAGAGGATGTTACCAAAATCACCGCCCAGAAGCAATTGTCCAATAAACTTGCTTTGAATTATACTTATTCCTATCGGCGGTCCTTTGGTTTAACTAATCCGGACCAGCAATTAGTTGGTGTGGAATATAAATTAAATCGTTATCTTTCCCTGGTTGGTAATTATGATGAAACAGGAAATCTGCAGGTAAAATACCGCCTCCGCTATTCTTACTGAGTAAATGTCAAATAACAATTTCTTTTCAATACTGCTGCTCACCGGTACGTTGTTTTGTGCCGATAATACCACAATTACGGTCAACCGAATTGATATTTCCGGCAACACTGCCATCAAGGATCGTGAATTGCGATCGATTTTGCGGCTTAAGGAGCCGCGGCTGATCACCAAATCCGACTTCGACCGTCGGATTCTGCGACTGGACGCAATTATCCTGAAGAACTATTACATTTCCCGTGGATTCCTGACGGCCTCCGTCACTGATTCTTTTGCCCTGCGCGAAGACAACACAGTGGATTTGTTTTTCCGGGTCAATGAGGGACCCCGGACTATATTGGGATCGGTGGTAGTGAACGGCAATCAATCGTTGTTGACAAAAAAAATATTAAAGACGTTGGATCTGGAAACGGGCCGATCCTATAACCCGATTGGTTTGAATACCAGGATGAGTCTGCTGGAGGGAGAATATTCCAAAATCGGCAAGCTGTTTACTGATATTAAAGTATTTGAGTCAATTGAAGATACTATCGAATTAGTGCTCGAGATTGTGGAAGGTCCCGATGTTTTTATAAATGATATCCTTGTACGAGGAAATGAAAATATTGATGCAAAATATATATTACGTGAAGTTGTTTTCAATCCCGGCAGTTTGTACCAGCAGGAGTTAGTCGACGAGACCGAAAAGCGCATAACGGAAACTGGTATATTTTCCTATGTGAATATTGTACCGACCCGTGTCAGTGATTCTGATAGCCGCGTGGATCTGACAATCGAGTTACGCAAATTCAAACCGCGGGAGTTGATCTCCGAAGGCGGCTTTTATCCTTTTCAGTACAAGGAAGTTGCCGAGGAACTTCCCAGTATCGGCGGAAATATTGAGTGGCGCAATCGGAACCTGTTCGAATCGTTGCGCCGGTTCAGTATCAAAACCTCCGCCAATCTGCCGATCATCGAAACCATCAATCAGTGGCAATTTATCAAATTCACCAGCGCCATGACACTTTCATCGCAATGGTTCCTGGGTTTCAGGTTGCCCACCAGTTTGTCGGGATATTACATAACCTACTCCGATTTTGCATTGGAAGATAATCCGCGAATCCAACGGTACGGTGTTGACCTGACCTATTTATACCGACTATCGGAACGGTCTTTCGTGCGAACCGGCTTGCAGTGGGAAAAATTTCTGCAGCCCGAAAGCCCCAGCACGACTGAAATCGAAAAGCGGACGATCAATGCCGATGTCCGGCTCGACGGTTCCGACAATCCGCTGAACCCGACCCAGGGATCGGTTGCCCAGGTGAACCTGACCAGTGCCGGAGGTATTCTCGGCGGCAATCGTGATTTCATCAAAATTGACCTGGGCTTGACCACCTACACGCCGCTGTTTTGGCGGATAGTCCTGGCCGGGCGTGTCAAATACGGTTTCATATACGGCTGGGATGATACTAAATACGACGACCCGCAATTTGATAAATTCTACCTGGGCGGCAGTACCAGCATGCGCGGTTGGGATACGTTCCGCTTTCTGGAAGAAAAATTAATCGACGGTGATGGTGATGCCTATACGATTCCGTTAGGAAAGCCCTACCGCATAATGACCAACTGGGAACTGCGAATTCCAATCTACCGGCAGATTGGCTGCGAATTATTCATGGATGGTGGGTATCTGGCCGATTCATTTCAATCGCTGTCGGTGGGTGAGATGCAGTGGAATGCCGGTGCTGGCCTGGTGTTGCAGTCGCCATTGGGGCCGATTCGGGTGGATTATGCCATTCAGACGGAAAATACGCGGAACAGAATGCTGCTGCTGGGCGTACTATATGCGTTTTAATCTGACAGGATAAGGACGCGATCCGGGCCTACAGCACCGTGTGAATTGACTTGAATGGCAAAAACACCGATAAATAAATTGCATAACTGTTTAAGCTACTAAAAAGGGGAACCATGAAGGTTAAACTAATTCTTATTACTGTCGTTATCCTGTTGCTGTCGGCCTGCGGTGAAAAAATTCCCAAGACGGCGATGGAACTGTTCAACCGGGCGGAAAAACATCGGCAGGCCAAGGAAACAGAATTTGCCATCAACGATCTTAAATTGCTGGTTCAGCATTTCAGCGGCGATAATCTGGTTACTAAATCACAGTATATCATCGGTGACATATACATGAATGATCTGCGTGATTTTGAACAGGCGATCAAAGAATACCGCAAGGTGATCGATGATTTTGACAATGCGCCTGAAGAACCACATGCCCGGTTCATGATCGGTTATATTTACAGTAACATTCTGTCTCAATTTGAAAAAGCCAAGATCGAATATGAGGCATTTCTGGGGAAATTCCCGGACCACGAGCTGGCTCCTTCGGTCAGGTTTGAACTACAGTATCTGGGCAAAGATATTAATGAAATCGAGGTATTGAAAAATATTACCTCCTGATTATTCACCTTCATTTGGTATTAGGGAATCATGGAATTCAGTCTAAGCGAAATCAATGAGCGGATCGCCCGCGAATCGGCTTTTGTCGACGATCTTAAACGAGCGTTACGGCAGGTAATTGTCGGCCAATCCGAACTGATCGACAAGATCATAATCAGCCTGCTGGCCAACGGCCACATTCTACTGGAAGGGGTTCCCGGTCTGGCGAAAACCTTGACCGTAAAGACCCTGGCCCAGGCTATCAACACCCACTTCCAACGGATCCAGTTCACGCCCGATATGCTACCGGCGGATTTGATCGGCACCCTGATCTACGACCAGAAATCCGGTGGTTTCAAGACCCGCAAGGGACCGATTTTCGCCAATATTATCCTTGGAGACGAAATCAATCGAAGCCCGGCCAAGGTCCAGAGCGCCTTGCTGGAGGCGATGCAGGAACGGCAGGTCACGATTGGCGAGAACACCTTCAAACTGGATGAACCGTTCTTGGTGCTGGCCACGCAGAATCCGATCGAACAGGAAGGAACTTATCCGTTGCCGGAAGCGCAGGTCGACCGTTTCATGCTGAAACTGAAGGTGGATTACCCTAATTTCGAGGAAGAACGCCAGATAATTCGGCAAGTCGCCCGGACCGGACAGCCCGCAGAAATTCAGCCGGTCATCACGCCGGAACAGATTATTCAGGCCCAGAAAACCATTAGTGAAATTTATGTCGACGAGAAAGTCGAGAATTATGTACTGAACCTGGTTTTTGCCACCCGCGATCCCCGGCATTATAAATTGAATGATCTCGGTGACCTGATCGCCTATGGCGCCTCGCCGCGGGCTTCGATCAATCTGATTCTGGCGGCCAAGGCGCGGGCTTTTCTGCAGCACCGTGGCTATATAACTCCCGAGGATGTGCGCTATATCGGGGCCGATGTGCTGCGGCACCGGATTATACTGACCTACGAGGCGGAAGCCGAAGAATTGACCTCCGAGGATATCATTCAGCGACTGTTTGATTCCATCGAAGTTCCCTGATTTATTATGATCCCAAAGGAAGTTCTGCGCAAAGTCCGGCGGATTGAGATTCGCACCCGGGGACTGGTCAACGAGCTGTTTGGCGGTGAATATCATTCCGTATTTAAAGGGCGCGGTATGATGTTTTCCGAAGTGCGGGAATACCAACCCGGGGATGATATCCGCCTGATTGACTGGAATGTCACCGCCCGTACCGGCAATCCGTTTATCAAAGTTTTTGAAGAAGAACGTGAACTGACGGTTTTCCTGCTCGTCGATGTGAGCCGCTCCGGCCACTTTGGCAGTTGCGACAAATTCAAGACTGAAATCGGCGCCGAGATCGGGGCGGTCCTGGGATTTTCCGCGATTAAAAATAATGATAAAGTCGGTCTGATCCTGTTCAGCGAAGAAGTCGAAAAATATATTGTACCAAAAAAAGGACGGTCGCATGTGCTGCGGGTGGTCCGTGAACTGTTATACCACAAGCCGGAAGGCAAGGGCACGTCAATCGCCAATGCGGTGGATTTTTTACTGCAGGTCGCCAAAAGACGCAGCGTTGTTTTCCTGATTTCCGATTTTATCGATCAGGATTATTTGAAATCACTGCGGATCGCCAATCGAAAACACGACTTTATCGGCATCCAGTTGTTCGATCCGCTGGAAACGGAACTGCCCGACATCGGGCTGGTAAAAGTGCACGATCCGGAAAACGACCAGCAGTTCTGGATCGATACCGGTTCATACAAAGAGCGACTGGCCTTTAAGACTGCGCGCCAGCAGGAATTTGAAGATTTTAAAAAAACCTGCGACCAGATGAAATTCGACCTGATTCAGATCTCCACCCGTGACGATTTCGTCGAACCGATTATGGCCTATTTCAGAAAGCGCGAAAAACGTTACTGATGAAAAACAGCCGGCCCCGGTCACCGCTATTTTTGCTCACTCTATCGCTGGTGCTGTATTCCGGTTGTGGCTCGAATTACTCACCCGAATCCTTTTATATCGAGGCACAAGTGGATACGACCATCGCCACTATCGGTGATGTGATCGACTATCGAATCTGGGTGCACGGGGCCGGAAAGCGCGTGGTTGAATTCCTGAACTGGGAAGTGGATTCCAGTCGTCTGGAAATCAGGGATCGCCGGGAATTAACCGGTGAGTACCGCGACGACTATGGGTTGGCTATCGGTATCGCCGTCTGGGACACGGGACGTCTGGAAATCCCGGCCTTTCCCGTCCGGATCACGGTACCGGAAACTGGTGACAGTTTCATCCTGACCACCGATCCGGTTCCGATCCGCGTGCAATCCCTGATCGGAGCGACGACCCAAAGCGGCTTGCGTCCAATCAAAGGGCCGGTACCGGTTCGTTTTCCCTGGCCCTGGAAAACAATGTTATATATTTCACTTCTATTTACTTTGATGGCAACATTGGTGCTGCTCTGGCGCCGTCGTTTTGTTGCTCCCGTACGGCCAGGGGTGGCAACAGTGCCGACGGAACCGGCGGATGTGATCGCGTTGGCCAAATTGAAACGTCTTGGTACTGACCGGCCCTGGGAAAAGGGGCGGGTCAAGGATTATTATTTCGATTTATCTTATCTTCTGCGTGAGTATGTTGAAAACAGCGTGTACATTAAAACGCTTGAGATGACCACAACTGAGATCGAAGAAAATCGCCGGTTGCTGCCGTTTCCGACCGGATTGGTGGACGAATGGCTGGAGATGCTGAAACGATCTGACCTGATAAAATTTGCACGGCAGATTCCGACACCGGAGATTTGCCGGACCGATCTCGATCAGGCCGGAAATTTTATTGCCGCCACCGTCTCCATCTGGAAACAAAATTCGGTCGCTGATAGCGGTGAATCAAAATTTGAAAGTCCGACCGCCTGACGTAAATTTTACGTTCAAAAGGAGAATATTTTTAATGGCGACGACGGCTGAAATAAAAAATGGTGTAGTACTGTTGCATCGCGGTAAAAGGATGAAAGTTGTGGAGTTTTTACACGTCAAGCCCGGCAAGGGCGGCGCTTTTGTGCGCACCAAATTAAAAGATATCCAGACCGGCAAGGTAATCGATCACACTTTCAATTCCGGTGCCCGGATCGAGACCATCCGGATCGAGGCCCGACAGATGCAATACTTGTATGAGGATGGTGAATCTTACTTATTTATGGACAACGACAGCTATGATCAGGTTCAGGTTCCGGAAGCAGTCGTTGCCGAAGGCAAGAATTTTTTAAAGCCCGGACTGAATGTCGATCTTATTTTTGATGGTACGGAAGCTTTGGATGTGCGGCTGCCGGCTCATATCGAGCTGACCGTAACCCATACCGAACCGGGAATGAAAGGTAACACCGCCACCGGCGCCACCAAGCCCGCCACCGTTGAGACGGGCTATACCGTCACGGTACCGTTGTTCATCAATACCGGCGATATCCTGAAAATTGATACCAGGACCGGTGAATATATCGAGCGGGTCCAGATTGGATAATCATCCCGGAAAGGTAGAAGGGCAAGCCGATGTGGAAGAATAAACTGAAAGAAATGATCTATATCCTCGAGCAAAGCGATGTAAACGAGATCGAAGCTACGTTCTGGGGACGCAAATACCGGGTCGTGAAAAATCCCGGGTCATTTCACAGCACAACGACGCCAGCCACGACAGTGAATACAGCTCCGGTAAACAGCCCGGATGCTGATTCAGCATCCGCGGTGGATAGTGTCATTGAAAATGGTGTTGAAGTCAAGTCGCCGATGCCCGGCACATTTTACTGCGCCCCGAATCCCGAATCTGAACCATACGTCCAAATCGGCGACCGGGTGGAAAAGGGCGATTCGCTATGCATCGTCGAAGCGATGAAGATCATGAATGAAATCGAAACCAGCATCGGCGGTACGGTCAAGAAAGTACTCGTGGAAAATGGCAAGCCGGTGGAATTCAACCAGCCATTATTCTTGATCGAATGATTTTTTTCCCGGATCAAACGCAAGTGGGCGGGGTGTCGGTTGTTTAAGAAAATTCTCATCGCCAATCGCGGCGAGATCGCCCTGCGGATAATCCGCGCCTGCCACGAATTGGGAATTAAAACCGTCGCGGTTTATTCCACCGCCGATGAGCTGTCGCTACATGTGCGGTTTGCCGACGAAGCGGTCTGTATTGGTCCGCCTGCCAGCAGCGAGAGCTATCTGAATATTCCACACATTATCGCCGCCGGCGAAATCACCGATGCCGATGCCATTCATCCCGGGTACGGATTTCTGGCGGAGAACGCCAACTTCTCCAATATTTGTGCCGAAAACGACTTTGCCTTTATCGGCCCCAGTGCCGAGATCATCAATGCCATGGGGAATAAATCCCAGGCCAAACTGACCATGAAGGCGGCGGGCGTTCCGGTGATTCCGGGGAGTGCGGGCGTGGTGAAAAACGCCAGGGAAGCCAGGGAGCAGGCGGATGTAATCGGTTACCCGGTGATCCTCAAGGCCTCCGCCGGTGGTGGTGGTCGCGGTATGCGGGTGGTACGTTCGGCGGAGGGAATTGAATTAGCCTTCAAAACCGCTACGGCCGAATCATTGACCGCTTTTGGAAACGGTGATATCTACGTTGAAAAATATGTCGAAAAACCGCGGCATATCGAGATTCAGATCGTTGCCGATGCGTTTGGTAACGTGGTTCATCTGGGTGAGCGTGAATGTTCGATACAGCGCCGTCATCAGAAATTGATCGAGGAATCGCCCTCATCCGCTGTCGACGACAAGCTGCGCCAGAAAATGGGTGATGCGGCGATCCGGGGTGCCAAAGCAGTGGGTTATATCGGTGTCGGTACGGTCGAATTTCTGCTGGATAAGGATAAGAAATTTTATTTCATGGAGATGAACACCCGAATTCAGGTTGAGCATCCGGTCACGGAGATGGTCATTGGTTGTGACCTGCTGAAACAGCAGATCCGGATGCATGCCGGTGAACGCTTTCCCGATTATTTCAAACATGTTAAATTGCGCGGGCATGCGATCGAATGTCGGATCAACGCCGAAGATCCGGCGCATAATTTTGTTCCGTCACCAGCCTGGGTCGATAGTTTTCACATGCCCGGTGGCAAGGGCGTGCGGATCGATACGCATGTCTATGCCGGCTATCAGATACCGACGCAATACGATTCACTGATCGCCAAGCTGATCGTCCGTGCCAACAGTCGCCAGGGAGCGATCAACCGGATGCAGCGGGCGCTGGAGGAATGCATCATCGAAGGTCCGAAGACCACGATTCCATTCCATCAGGCCATCATGCATGATGAAAAATTCCGCGCCGGTGAATATGATACCAGTTTTCTTGAGAGTTTTGAGTACAATCCAGACTAACCTAATTTTCAAAAAAAATAGCATATCGAGATGGAGGTTGATTCATGAGTGTTCCCAAGCATTTGTTTTACACCAACGATCATGAATGGGCATCGAATTCAGGTGGTGAAATTACCGTCGGCATCACAGATTTCGCCCAGGGTGAACTGGGCGATATTATCTTTGTCGAATTACCTGCGGTAGGACAGGAATTTTCTCAGGGGGACCCCTTCGGAACGATCGAGGCGGTCAAAACGGTAGCTGATTTATATGCACCGGTATCCGGGAAAATCATCGATGTCAATCAGGATTTGGATGATGAGCCGGCCAAAATCAACAGCGATCCATACGGAGCAGGCTGGATTATCAAGATCGAAGCATCCGATATTTCCGAAATTGATGAATTGCTCAGTGCCGATGACTATAAAAAACTCCTTGACTGAGCAATCACGCTATATTCCCAACACCAGCGAGCATGAGCGGGAAATGCTCGCGGCGATCGGTATTGCTTCCTTTGCCGATCTGCTGACGGCGATTCCGGCGGAGCTGCGAAAAGAATTTGGTATGCCGGTGGGCGAACCGCTCTCCGAACTGGAGGTCCTGCCGGTATTGCAGGAAATGGCCGCCCGGAATGTTCTCGCAGCCGCCCTGCCGTCGTTTCTGGGGGGTGGCAGTTACGATCATTTCGTACCCAGCATAATTCCTGCGTTAGTAATGCGTTCGGAATTTTATACAGCCTACACGCCCTATCAGGCTGAGGTGAGTCAGGGGACCTTGCAGGCCATGTACGAATACCAGTCCATGATCTGCGAAATTTCCGACATGGATGTCGCCAATGCCTCGCTATACGATGGTGCTTCCGCCGTCGCCGAGGCCTGTCTGGTGGCCGGCAGTGTTTCCCGGAAAAGACGATTGTTAGTCAGCGCCGGCCTGTTTCATAATTACCGGCAGGTAGTCGAAACTTATCTGCAACAAAACGACCTGGCGATCGAAATACTGCCGGAGCAGGCAGGTCTGGTGGATCTGGAATTTCTGCAGGCGGCGGATTTTTCCGATGTGGCCGCCGTTGTCGTACAGTCACCCAACCGGTTCGGGTTGATCGAGGATTGGGCCACAATCGGCGACATCTGTCGTGACCAACCGGCCCTGTTCGTGGCGGTCGGTGATCCGCTGGCGCTGGGAATGTTCGCCACTCCCGGCGAATGCGGCGCCGATATTTACGTTGGGGAAGGGCAGGGACTGGGCAATTCGCAATCGTTTGGCGGCCCTTACCTGGGACTTTTCGCCATCCGGCAGCAGCATGTCCGCAAAATGCCGGGCCGGATAATCGGCGCCACCAGCGATATCGATGGTCGGCCGGGATTTGTTCTGGCGCTACAGACCCGCGAGCAGCATATCCGCCGCGAAAAGGCCACCAGTAATATTTGCACCAACCAGGGACTGATGGCGCTTTCGACGGCGATTTATTTGAGTCTGGTGGGCAAGCAGGGTTTTCGGCAACTGGCCCGGCTGTGTTTCCAGAAAAGTCATTATTGCGCCGATCGGATCGCCGCCCTGCCTGGTTTCGAGCTGGCCTATGGCAAAAACTTTTTCAAGGAATTTGTAGTTCGCTGTCCCCGGCCGGCCACTGAAGTCATCGCTGCCGCCCTCCAACAGGGCGTGCTGGCCGGCACGACCGTTGCGGGTGCGCCTGACCTGCTCAGGATCGCCGTCACCGAAAAACGCACCAAAAACGATATTGACCAACTGGCGGAGATACTGAAGAACAACGGCCGATGAAACAGGCAATCTATAAATATTTGCAGGATGTCCGCTCGGAAAAAGGTGCGGCCTATGTCGTCTTGATCGATCCCGATCGCAAGAATGACGGAATAATCGAGGAACGGGTCGCCCAGATCAACGAATCGGGAGTGGACGCCATTTTTGTCGGCGGCAGCCTGATTATGGACAGCCATTGCCAGGAACGCGTCCGGCGCATCAAGGAGCAGGCGCGGGTACCGGTGATTTTCTTTCCCGGCGGATTGAGCCAGTTGTCGCCGCATTTCGATGCGATTCTGTTCATGAGCATCCTATCCGGTCGGAATCCGCATTATCTGATCGGCGAGCAGGTGCTGGCCGCTCCGATCGTTCGTGATCTGGGCATCGAAGTCATTCCCACCGGCTACCTGTTGTTCAATGGCGGCGGGTCTTCGGCGGTGGAGTTCATGAGCAATACGATCCCGATTCCGCTGAACCGGCCGGATATCGCCCTGGCCCATGCCCTGGCGGCGCAGTATCTGGGGATGCGGCTGGTGTATCTGGAGGCCGGCAGCGGTGCGAAAAATCCGATTCCCACGGAAACGGTACGATTAGTTGCCGGCGAACTGGAAATACCGGCGGTTGTCGGCGGCGGTATCCGGACGCCGGAAGCCGCCCGCCAGCGGGTGGAGGCGGGAGCGGCGATCGTGGTGACCGGGACAGTCACCGAAGAGCAAACCGACGGAAGTTTAATGCGCGAACTGGCGACGGCCGTACATTACAAAATTTAAAGCATGGCAACGATCGATTATATCCGGCAACAGATTCGTGACAGCGCCGCTACCAAAGAGGCGATGCAGGAAAACTGCGCTGGTGATATTGCCCAGGCGGCCGAACTGTTACTGGCCGCGGTGAAAGCCGGGAAAAAAATCCTCTGGTGCGGCAATGGCGGCAGCGCCGCCGACGCTCAGCACCTGTCGGCCGAGCTGGTGGGAAAACTGCGGCAGATTCGGAAACCGGTGGCTTCGCTGGCCCTGACCACCGATACTTCCTTTCTGACGGCCTGGGTGAACGATGCCGATCCGGACCTGATTTTCGCCCGCCAGGTGGAAGCACTGGGTGCGCCCGGCGATGTGCTGGTGGGCATCACCACCAGCGGAAATTCCCCCAACGTGATCGCAGCGATCAGCACCGCCCGCGACCAGGGCCTCAAAACCGTGGTCTTTTGCGGCGGGACCGGCGGCCGGCTCGGGCGGACAGCCGACGTTACCATTATTATCCCCGCCGGCGACACCCAGCGCATCCAGGAAGGCCACATCTTAACGGGACATATTATCTGCGATCTGATCGAGCAAGCGGTCCTGGGCTGACCGGGTACCATGGAAACCTACCTCAAGGATTATCTGATCATGTTGCGGGTCGAACGCAACCTGGCGGCCAATTCCATTACCGCTTATCAACGGGATTTGAAAAAATATCTGGATTATTTACAGAATTCGGCCGGCTTGACCGACTTGAACCGGATTCAGCAAAAACATATCCGCGGTTTTATCCGCCATCTAAATGACACCAACCTGGCACCGGCCAGCGTCAACCGGATATTCTCGGCGATTCGATCCTATCACCTGTTCCTGAAAGACGAGAAACTGGTCAGCGAGAATCCGACGCAGTTGCTGGAAGCACCGCGGCTGCCACGGAAATTGCCGGAGGTACTGACCGTCGCTGAAGTGGAGGCCATCCTGGGGGCCGTCGATCCGCAGTTGCCACTGGCAATCCGCGATTATGCGATTCTGGAACTGCTGTACTCGGCCGGGCTACGCGTATCGGAACTCTGCGATATGAAGCTCAGCGCGATTCTGGCCGACGACGGCATGCTGCGGGTAACCGGAAAAGGCTCCAAGCAGCGGTTTGTTCCGCTGGGCGATCAGGCCGCCCGGGTTCTGGATGAATATTTGAAACATCAGCGGCCCGGCCTGGCCCGGAAAAGCCGGCATAGCGGCTACCTGTTTCTGAGTCGTAACGGTCAGCAGTTGACGCGCATGGTGGTCTGGAATATCCTGAAACGCTGGTCGGCGGAAGCCGGTATCGCTAAATCGGTCAGTCCGCACACGCTTCGGCATTCATTCGCCACCCATCTGCTGGAAGGCGGCGCCGACCTGCGGGTGGTGCAGGAATTGCTGGGACACACCGACATCAGCACGACGCAGATTTATACGCATCTGGATAAGGCTTATTTAAAGGAGGTTCATCGCACGTTTCATCCGCGTTGAGGAAGGTAAATAGTGATAAGAAATATGTTAACATGGGAATAATCAGTCTCGATCCGGCCGTCCAGGTAATTCTGTTGCCGGTGATAATTTTTGCGCTTTCGTTCCATGAGTTCGCCCATGCCTGGATGGCCTTCCGGCTGGGTGACCCGACGGCACAGTCCTATGG
>JBDRBK010000109.1:0-7538 GCA_043822705.1 Fidelibacterota bacterium | reverse complement strand
GTGGTGGCGCTGCTGAAGCTCCAGCCCGGACTGCTGGTACCGGTCACCGACCAGTTGACATCAACACCCGGTAACGGATTACCAAAAGTATCCACCAGGGTTGTGCTCAGATCGATCTGGTGCAGGTCAGCGTTGATCTCCAGTGCCTCCTGAGTCAATTGATCATCCAGGGTCAACATGAAAATTTGATCCGGTATAACATTGATCTGCCGGCTGACCACCGTGGCGCCGTTGGATTCGGCCTGTACGGTAACGCCGTCTCCGACCAGTAGGGCCGAATTCGGGTCAGTGGCCAGTTGAACAGTGGCGATACCATCCACCGTGGTGGTCGGATTTTCAACGAAATAGAAACCATCCACGTTGCCGGTCACCGGCTGGATCGTCCAGTTGACCGTTTCACCATCGTCGACCAGATTGTAGAACTGATCGTGGACGTCGACGGCGATTGTCACCGTATCCAATTGAGTGATGGTGGTATCATCGTTGGCATAAATCAGGACCGAATCGGGGACGCCGGGAACAATGGCAAAGGTACCGGAAGAACCGATTCTGTCATCGGCGGTGACCACGAAATCATTAACGCTCCCGGCCACGGTGTTGGTAAAAAAGATATTGGACCAGATACCGTCCAGGTCGGTGGTATCGGTGTTCAGGACATTGAACGCTCCCAGGGAACCGCTGGCATCCCAAGTCAGACTGGCATTTGTTTTGGCCCGCTTGTACTGGTTAAAAGCCTGGGCCACTACCGTAAGTCCGGTAGTGCTGCTGGTGTCGGGACTGACATTGACAGTCACTCCGGGCACCGGATACAGCACATCAATGGAATCCACTGGGTAGGTCGACTGATCATGGTAGTAGGCGCCTGCATCGCTGTAGCTGTAATCCAGGTCAATGCGCGTACCCGCTTCACCGACACCGATATCAATCGCAGAAGAGGTGGCCACCAGATTGAAATCACCGTTGGTCGGATCGACCAGGTGGCTAGTTTCATCGACTATCGAACTGGTATTTGTTACCGTACCCGTTCCGCCGGTATTGCTCTCCAGCAGAGAATAGTTCAGGGCAATGTTACCATTGGCCGCCAGCGATGGTTGCGATGGATCGTTGCCGGCGATGGTAATGTGGTTGAATATAGCATCACCGTTGACTATAAGGGGAATCGACCCATCGGCAACATCGGATATCACCAGGTAGGAATATTCCGCGACGGCCCGCGTTCCCGGTGCGTTCAGTTGCAGGACTATGCCCTTGAACTTTTCACCCGGTCTCATGGTAACAAATCGAATCGGTGCGTTCGGCTGGCCCAGCGCAGACAGGATGCCTTCAATCGTAACGGTTACGCCACTGGACATATAGAGTGTGGCTCCGGGACTGACAATCAGGGAGTCACCGCTGCTGATGGTTACATCACCATTGATTACCACAATGGAATTGGCATCCACTTCGATATTTTTATCGGTGGGACCGCTGACGAAAATCCGGAACAGCGGGAATGCGCCCATATCGCGGCGGGAGCCATCGGGATCAAGCGGCAGGTCGGCCGTGTCGCCGGTATCGACGCAGGGACTCAGCAGTTGCAGGCTGAAATCACCATTATCGGGATCGACAAACAACGGATCGGCATCGATGTTGCCGTCGCTGCTCAGGCCAGCCCCGCGGATATTGGAATAGGTGGCCGTGATCGGGCCACCGTTTGTCGAACCGGTATTATTGCTGACGATACTATTGCGGAGCGTGACCGTGCAATTGCCGCCAATGGAAATTCCGGTGCCATGGTTACCGGCAACTGTCGTATTCACCAGCACCGGGAAGCCATCATGGGCCGCCAGACCGTAGTCCGCAGTGCCCGTGAGCAGACAGAAATTCAGTATCGGATTACCGCCATAGGTATATAGTCCGATCGAACCTTCGCGCAGGCAGAGATTCTCGAGGACCGGAGAGCAGTCCGTTACATGCAGGTTGCCCAGCGTCGCGCTGCCGTTGACCAGACTGAGATCCTTTACCAGGGTGGCACTGGTAAAGTAGGTACCCATGATCGCCAGCGCCGGTTGCACTCCAACACCGTCGATCACTGTCTCCGGACCGGCGCCGATCAGGGCCAGATCGTAATCGCGGAATTCCACATTTTCCCAGTAGTGACCCGCGGCCACCAGAACAGTATCGTTGGCGGCGGCAAAATTGACGCCGGCCTGGACGCTGGCAAACGGCGCCGCGGCCGTTCCCTGTCCGTCTTCGTCGCTGCCACTGGTCGCATCAACATGCCAGTTGGGTTCCGTGTTGGTGGTCAGGTAGGGCAGATAGCCCATATCCAGACGGGTACCGTCGCTGTCGGTGGAATCGGGGTGACCACCGTTGATTGCCGCTGATCTGGCCAGCAACCGATAGTCTTCACCGCTGAAAGCCGGATCGCCGGTACGGTTGCCGTCGCCCCAGGTCAGTGAATAATATTCGCTGTTTTCGATGGTGATGTTTTCTTCACCACCCTGTACAGCGCTGTAGCTGATTGTCAGGTTTCCGCCCAGTGCTTCCTCCTCCCACAAATCGAGGGAGATCTGATCGGGGGCGTTACCCCAGAGTATTGAGTTGCCAACCCGGACAACACCACCACCGCCGACCGTCAGACCGCCGCCATGATGGGCGGTATTTGCGCTAATTGTGCAATTGATAATATCGACATCGGCAGCATCCCAGACAGATAACCCGCCGGAATTCCAGTCGGCGCTGCTGAGATTGGCTGCATTTCCGGTTATCAGTGTATGTTCAATCTTGGCCGTGGCAGAATTTGTAATACCGCCACCGGCACCGAACTGATCCGCCTGATTGTTGACTATCCTGCAATCCGCCATGTCCAGGTCAGCCAGACCGCCGCGCACAACAAATCCGGCATAACCACTGGCGCTGTTGCCGCTGATTTCACAATTCCGGATCGTGATATGATAGTCTAACACAGAGAAGCCGCCACCGCCACCTGCCGGCGCTGAATTGCCGGTAATATCTGTCGCGATCAGATCCAGGGTGTACACCGCCGATGAATCATTCGAATAAGCCCATAATCCGCCGCCGGAACTGGAACTGGCCGTATTCCCGGTGATGATCGAATTGACAAAACTGGCGCTGGTATTATTTAATCTGATGCCACCACCATAACCAGCCAAACCGTTCCGGATCGTCAATCCTTCGAAATAGGCCGGATTGGCGCCGCCATTCAGGACGGTGAGCACCCTGAAATTGGCGCCACCATCGATAATTGCACCGGCCGGCGCTTTAATTGCCACCGGGCGGTTCTGCACGATAATATTTTCCTGGTAGGTGCCTTGCTGTACAAAAACAGTGTCGGCATACAGGACAAAATCGACGCCGCGCTGGACGGTCTGGAAGGGCGCAGCCAGAGAACCGGGATTATCATTGTCGCCACCGGTACTTACATACCAATTCTGACTGGAATAACCAGCCAGGTCGGTCGACCGCAGGGCGTTTTCAAGCGCGCCCAGGTCAGGCCAGGTGGTGTCTGTGACCGAGCGGGCCTTCATTTCATAATCAAATGCCACGAAGCGGGCCGTATCGGCCTTGCCGATCATCGGTGACCAGTCCGCCAGCTTGTAGCCGTCGACAAAGCCGGGCCGCAGGCTGATATTGCCGAGTCCGGCCCAGCTGCCCATAACATTGGAATATTCCACGGCAACGCCGGCATCAGGCACGCCATCGGGAGCGATTTCGTCGCCCAGATCGTTGTTGTTCCACAGAATTGAATTCAGGATCAGATGATTGCCGCCAGTGCTGGCGATGCCCACATCATTCTGAGCGTTGTTGTCGGCAATTGTGCAGTGGATGAATTCGACCCCGCCGCCATCCAGATAGGCCGCGCCGCCGTTGCCGCCGTTATTCTCAATAATCAGACAGTTGATGAATTTGGCGTTCGAATTCTGGGCATAGATGGCCCCGCCGCGCCAGTTGGCGCTGTTATTGACCAACTTCAGATTCCGGAAGGTGGGTGCTGCCGCGTTCGCTAACTGGATCGCACCGCCGTCATTATCGCCGACATTGCCGTTCTGCAGGGTGAAGCCGGTCACCATGGCTGTCGCCGGTTCCCCGTTGCTAAAGGAGAAGGCCGGGCCGCCGGACTGGGGATCGATTATCGTCACGTCGGGACCGGCAGCCGAGCGCAGCACGATATTCCTGCCGCCGAAATCCAATCCGAAATTTCCGGTTCCCGAGTAAGTGCCGGCCGCCACCTCAATCGTATCTTTATCAACCGTCTTGTTGATAGCATACTGAATGGTTTTAAAGGGCGCTGTGAGGCCATCGTTGGCGTCGTTGCCGGTGATGGCCACCTGGTAGACCCAGTAGCGCTGGATGGCGTTTTCATGCTCGATCGGCCCCAGATCGGGATTTGATTCCTCGGGGCGCGGACGGGCATTACCCAGATAATCGGTTGCCGGTATCGGCTGCGTACCGCCGGTGAAATAATCGAAATAGGATGGTGTGCCGATACCGATCGCCGGCGAATATTCGGTCAGCGAAAAATCTCCCGACGCCCGACCAGGTATCTGCGGATCAAAACCAAAATTATCGGCGGGGAAACGCTCGGGATTCTGTACCACGCAGTAGTGTACGTTACCATGATTACCGGTAATATCCGGCTCGTACCCGGTAGTCGACACATTGTCCCAGAAAATCGAGTTGACCACCGAGTAGTCACCTTCCGATGGTGAAATATACATCGCGCCACCGGATTCGTTGCTGGTGTTATTCAGGAACAGGCAGTTCACCACTGTCATTTTACCCGGTTCCGGATTCCAGTAAATGGCAGCACCCACGCGGGCGGAATTGTTATAAAAAATGCTGTTTCTGATATCGACCCGTTCCGCCATTATCACGCCGGCGGAACCGCTGGTGTTCCCGGTGAACAGACAACGGTCGATCCGCACCATGGCATTATTGCTGCCGAACAATACGATCGGAAAGTCCATGGTGTAGTTGTTATTGTTGCGAAAAACACAGTCCTCAATCGTCAAATAGCCGTTTTGAACATCGAGCACACCGTGGTCAACATAACCGTTGATAACCGTCAGGCCCTGTATTTTAGTGGCCGGTCCTTCGTTGCTGCTGATCAACAGCAGTTTCCGCTCGGTCACGCCAGCCCCGGACAGATCAATGATCGTCGAATCGGCGCCTTTTTCGCCCATCAACACCAGGCTGCGCACCGGGTTGGGGGCAGGGCTTCCCGTTGGAACCTGCTGGAAATTCAGGGCACGATTGTCGTTGCCCGAATAGGTACCAGGGCGGACCAGGATGGTATCACCATTATTACTGTTCAGAATTACCGATCTGATATTGGTGGCCGGATCGTCAATACTGCCTTCGTATAACGTTCCGGTACCGGCGGCGTCGATGTCCACGTACCAGACCGGACCTTCATATTTCGGTACGGCGTCAATTGTTACCAGACCGCTGTAATTAGCACCATTCTTCGCCTGCACGGCGAACACGTATCCGGTACCATTGGTCAGCTCACTAATCGTTATCGTGGTGGCTGTGGTACTGTCAGTCAGGACCAAGTTTTCACCGGCCAGAGCGCTGTAAATCAGATATTTATCCGCCGTGCCCGAATAGGTCCAGTTCAGCGCCACCTGCCGGTGGCCGGGATCGGTCGTCAGCGCCGTGACCGGCGCCACCGTCGAATAAACCAGGCGCACCGCCAACACCTTGTCGTCTTCATTGCCCATCATACCATTATCAAAAGGATAACCCCAGCCATCGACTGCACCACGCCGACCGCGGGTGCCGTTCACCTGCCGCAGCCAGGCGCCACCGTCGGAGCCGCTGGTAAGATCATTATCATGAGTATATTCCAGCAGCCAGTTGCTGGCGCCACTCCACTGGAAGGCATTCACATTAAAGCGCTCCCATTGATTCGCCGTCAATGTGTTATTATCATAGTAGCGGGGACCGAAAACAATATTCACGTCCTGCCAGGAATAGAAATCATCGATGGTCAAACCGGGGAAGGCAATCCCCAGGCGCAGATCCTGGGCCTGGCCGGTCATGGCGCTGGGCTTGAGATCGATGCCCGTGATCCAGGCGTTGGCCGGGATACCAGCGTCCTGCAGGTCTTCCTGCAGGTACAGGCTCTGGTGTCTCACATCGGTGAACGAACCGGTATTAAACGGATAGCCCGAGTCGTTAGTGGGGTTCGAAGTCGGATTGGTATGCAGTAATTCAGCTATCTGCAGATTGTACTGGTTGGGCGTGGCATTGAGCTCATTAACAAATTCGCTCTCACGGCCGGCGGTATCGACCGCCGAAACCAGATAGTAGTAGGTCGTGCCATTACTCAAGCCACCGGCGGTAAAGCTGGTGCCCGGTTGATCGACCCGGGCGATCGAATCGGTCGGCTGGGGTGTAAATCCCGCCGAGGTGCTCTGGTAAATGACATAATGGGACAGACCCACATGGGTGCTGGCATCCCAGTCCAGCAATACCCGTTCGTTGCGAGCAGTGACGGTCAGACCACTGACCGGATCAGGATAGGGCGTTGTATTCCAGATGTTTTCATAGGCGCCCAGATCAGGGCTGGATACTGTCGGCTGGGGCCGCGCCACACCGGTAATGTCAACTGTGGGCGCCAGGATGGTCGTCCCAACATTGTCAACACTGCTGGCGGCACCGGCCCCGATGGCGGGGCTGCGGTCGCTCAGGGCGTATTCATCCAACTTGGGATCTTCATCAAAAACACCAATCCCATAATTGGCGGTATTGACTCCTTCCAGGATCGAATAGGTCACCTTACGACTATACGAACCGCCAAAGGTAAGTTGTCCGCTGTAGGGCTCATTACTGTGAACAATGCTGTTAAAGATAGTCAGCTTGATGCCGTTGCCAAGCCACAGTGCCCCACCATCGCTGGCGCTGTTGTTGACTACCGTCGAGTTTATCAGGCGTACTTCACCGGTCTCGGCGTAGATCGCACCACCGCCACCACCGCCGTTACCCTCGGCGGTGTTGTCGGCGATGACACAGTTGACGGCCCTGAGATAATTGCCGCTTTCATTGAACAGGTAAATAGCGCCGCCGCGCGCCCAGCCACCATTCGTAGTAACATAATTATTGATGACCGAACAACGATTAAGGTACAGCCGCCCACTACTGGCGATGGCTATGGCGCCGCCGCGGTTATCATTGTAGTTGGTGCTGATATTTTCATTATTGGAGATCGTGCTGCCGTCAAACCAGGCCTGGGCGCTATTGGACACAAATACCGCCGGGGTCTCGTTGGCGGAACTGGAATCGATCACGCAGTTCCGGAAGACCACTTTGGAACCATTATTGATCGTTACCGCCGAACCTTCCTGCCAGGCGCCATTGGCGCCGGCATTGACGATATGAAAACCGATCACTTTGGAAGTTGTATCCTGGCCGTGGGTGAATTCGAACAGGCGCGCGTGTCCTTCACCGTCGATATGGGTGGAATCGGAACCGCCACGGGCCAATAACACAATATTTTTCGGACCGTCCCAGTTACCATCGTTATTACTGTC
>JBDRBK010000108.1:0-2034 GCA_043822705.1 Fidelibacterota bacterium | reverse complement strand
GTGGTGGCTGCCGGTTATCGCGGTCGTCTGGACTAATCTGCACTCCGGGGTGGTCTTCGGTCTGGCGCTGCTGGCCCTGGTGGCGGTCGAAGATAGCGCCGCCTACCTGGTGAACAATCATTATTCATTGAAAAGGCTACTGCGGGAAAACTTTCTCCGGCATTACCTGCTGATCGGATTTGCCAGTCTGGCGGCGACCGCAATTAATCCGCAGGGGCCGTATTGGCTGATTCATTCCTTCTCCCATCTCAATGTCGATAATATCATCGCCATCAGTGAATATTTGCCGCCCTGGAAGCTGGGTCCCGGACTGCTTCCCTATTTTTTTCTGGTTGGGGTTGTCGTGCTGACCGCAATCCTGCGCCTGCTTGTCAAATACCGCTTTCAGCCCTACGACCTGGTGGTACCGGTTTTTCTGGCACTGTCATTATCCTATAACCGGATCGTTCCCTATTTTTGTGCGTTGGCGATCGTACATGTCGGGATAACGTTAGGTCGCTTGAATCAAAATATAAAATCCGAACACCTGTCGTTGACGGCCAATAATCGCCTGCTGGTCGACCTGCTGCTCGGAACGGCCATAATACTGGCACCGCTTTTCCTTATCGGCAAACTGCCGTTCCTGCCGAATCAGACTGATTTCGGCACCGGGGTTAACCACTACCGGCTACCAGTTTCGGCAACCGCCTTTCTAAAGGAAAATCCGGTTCCTGGTTCACGCTATAATAATTATTTCTGGGGCGGATACCTGGCCTGGCACCTGTATCCTGATCAACTAGTCTATATCGACGGCCGGGTTCCGGCCTACCCGGCCGATTTCGTACGACAGGCTGGTCGTGTTCGAACCGATTTCCCGGCTTTCCGGGAACAGGATGATAAGTACCATTTTCAGTCGCTGATTATCGGTAAAGATGAATTCTCCTGGAATATCAGCAAGGAATCTGGCGATTCCACCTGGGTTCTGGCTTACTGGGATCGCACCGGCGCCCTCGTCTATTTCCGCAATGATCCAGCCAATGCTGATTATGTTGCGGGCTGGGGTTTCACCAGCTATTTACCGGGATTCAATATTTTACAGTATGATCGTCTCAAGGGTGATTTTGCACGACTGGTGACACTTAAGACAGAAATTGAACGACACCAGTACTGGACCGGTGAAAAGTTAGACCGGCGGATCCTGACTACGGTCGAAACAGATATTTCCCGACACATCAACCAAAACCGGTAAAATATTCAGCAAATCCGCGGCAGCAGATCGCCCACCGGCATATCAACAATCCGGTTGGCGCCCAGTCCTGTGTGCATGATAACCAGTCCGGGATTATCAACGGTAACTTCACCAATGATGGCGGCGTTCTGACCATACCGGTGTCGCCGTATGGCTGCCAAGACCTGATCTGCAATTTGCCCGGGCACCACCGCAACCAGTTTGCCTTCGTTGGCCACATAGAGCGGATCTATCCCCAGGATTTCGCAGGCGCCGTTTACTTCCGGCCGGACTGGAACCGCACCTTCTTCCAGGCGAATTCCGACTTTGGATGACCGGGCGAATTCATTCAGGGAGGTGGCCAGCCCGCCCCTGGTGGGATCGCGCATGGCATGGATTTCTCTGGTCGCCGCCAGCATTGCTTTTACCAGTCCATTCAGAGGAGCAGTATCGCTGCTGACACGGGACTGAAAAGAAAGTCCTTCCCGGGTGGTCATGACCGCCATACCATGATCGGCCACCGTGCCGGAGATAATGATTTTATCTCCCGGCTGCAGGTTGGCTGCTGAAATATTAACTCCATCCGGCACCACCCCCAGGCCGGAAGTATTGATAAAAATCCGGTCGCATTTTCCGCGATTGACCACCTTGGTATCGCCGGTCACAATCGTGACACCAGCCGCCCGGGCGGCGGTTTCCATCGAAAGTAAAATGCGATGGAGAGTTTCCACTGGCAAGCCCTCTTCCAGAATGAAGGCGACGCTGATGTACAGCGGTTCAGCTCCGCTCATGCAGATGTCGTTTACCGTGCCGTTAATCGCCAGATC
>JBDRBK010000107.1:0-7774 GCA_043822705.1 Fidelibacterota bacterium | reverse complement strand
GTCGGGCAGTGGCAGGTGCCTGACTGGTGATCTGCCGTGGTGACAGTTCGTACGCAAAAGCAAATTCATCAGCAGTAATTTCCCGCCCGTCTACCCGAGCGACGATATTCCGTGACGATCCTTCCTTACTACAACTGAGCAGCAACAGCGCCAGAACCGCCAGTACGCAGAGAAGTCCCGGATTTGGCTGTTTTCTCATTTTATTAGAGCAAACCGGCCGATTTTTTCGCCGATTCCCGGTGCTTCCACGTGATAGATATATATACCGTAGGAAATCTCGTTTCCATCCTTGGATAGAATATCCCAGGGTTCCATACCATTATCAGCCGTTCCATGATGTTCAATCGTATCCACCAGATATCCCCGCAGGTTATAGATCCGGATCGTGCAGTCCTTCGGCAGATGGAAAAAATGCAAGCGTCGTTCGCCCCGACCATACTTGTACATATTAGTCGGCTCCCAAGGTACAGTCACGACATACGGGTTGGGTACCACACAGATATCATCCAGTTCCTGCTTTGCCAGCACATCACTGGAATCGGCACCCTGCAGCGTGAACCGGTATTTGTCACCCAACCGGAACGGTTTGGTCGTGGCCAGATAACACTGGTCCCCTGGCGCCGGTGGATCAATCGTCAGCCAGGTCGTATCGGCATAAGGAACGCCAGCTACCCACACCGTGTCGATCTCAAACAACGCCGCAAAGCGGATCATCCAGGAAGTGTAGCGCTTGAATATGAAATCGGGATCGGGTACAATAATGATGATATCGTCGCCGTGGCTGTATTGCAGATCCTTGTCCAAATCGGATATGGCATACAAGGCATCAACCGAATCGGTAACGTTGAAAACTCCAACATTTGACGGTAATGACTTGTACCCCAGGACGCCAGCCGTGTACGTGTAGACCGTGTCATAAAACGTAATTATGTAGTCAGATGGCTGGTTAAGGTTCAAACGGATGCCACCTAAATCTTCATTGTCAGGATTCAAACGTATCCTTGGTATATAATCAAAACTGCCGGCCAACATCCGTGAATTATCATTATCTATCCAGATTGTTGTATCATTGTATACTGTTATCGTGACGCCACTGAAGACCGGACTCTCGGCTCCATCAACCTCAACCAAAATACTGTCTAATACCAGCGTGTCTGTCACCACATCCCGCACCTGGTAGTAGGGGAATTTTTCTGTGTGATGTCTCGAATCCTCGAAAAAAGCCAATTCGTAGGTAGTCAATCCAGATGGAATCCGGTATTTTTCAACCACATCCACTTCGATCCGTCCGGTGCCAGGGCCTTCATGCTCCACATCGCCGGCGATCTGGGCCGGTATATAACCTGCTGCCGCCGGCCGAGGAATAGCGATCCCGCAGTTAATGTCGGAAAAGGTCACCTGGCCAAGTGAGTTCATACTGATGATCGCCGAGCATTCGGACGGTTGAAAACCTTCGACACCGTTGTTGCTGTAACTAAACAGACCATAATCATAGGACACTACGGCATAGTAATAGGTCTGGCCATTTTCGACATCCCGGTCAGTAAAAGCGTGACGAATACCGCTGTCATTACCCAGGTTGAATTTTATTCCATAAATGTCGATCGGATGCGGTCCCTTTCGGCCGTCCATCAGATCGAACTGGGCAATCGGCTTGCGGTAGGTCATATTACCATAGGAATCGGTGATAACTTTACTCTCCAGGAATTGGGGTTCGGTGCCGCGATAGATCAGGTAACCTTCAAAATCATATTCCTGTAAAAACGGATCAAATGACCGCTCCGCCACGTCATCCCATACCAGCGTGACCTCGCCATCACCGGGATAAATCGTCAGGGTCGGCTTCAACGGCGGCTTGGCAAACTGGTAATCGGAATTATAAATCTGCTGGACGGTTTTTTTATTCTTAACCAAATCGTCTTTGTCTTCCCCAAACAGGAGGGCCATTGAATAGCGTTCGATTTGATTTACCCGCAGGGGAAACGATCCGGATGAGAAAAACATACTCAGATTATTAGGCTGTTCCAGCTGATCCAGGGGTGGCGCCAGCCGGGAAAAAACGGTCCAGTTACCTTCGTCATCGGTCAACTCATAGCGGTGGGTGGGGAATATATCGAAACCAGTCAAGCCAATCTGGTCCGACTCATCAGGATCAGTGGCGTTATAATTTGGTTCCCCGTTAGTCGGCAAACCGTCGCCTTCACCTTCATCGGGACCGTTATAATGCTGTTCGTACGGCCCGACACCATCCTCTCCAACGTCATCGTTAAGTGGTTCTTCCGTATCCCACTCACCGTTACCATTAACATCAAGATAGGGGCGCCAGTCACAATCCTCATCACTGGACCAGTGTGGGACCGGCGGATAATTATAGACTCTCACGAAATCCGCCCAGGCGACTTCATTGAAACCATAAGGATATTCATCCAGATACACACCGGGACCATCGCTCTCCCGGGTTTCATCGATCATGCCGTCACCATCATTGTCGTTGCCGTCAGTGGCAATACCGGGACTCTCTAAAAATGCATAGCCGGCATAGCCGATCGGATACCAGTTGCCGGGATAACCGACCGCTCCTGGGGGACCATAGGCGAAGGCAATATCGAGATCAAGATCATATTCGCCGATATTTTGTATATTGCCACCAACACCGCCGATCCCCCAGTCAATATACTGGGAAAAGTAGGATTTCAGATAATCGTGCGTGGATTCGTTGGTGATGTCGTACAACCAGAAAATACAGTCTTCCGCCAATACCTGGCTCCATTGAAATCCGCGGGCCTTAACCACAAGTCCTATACCGCCGCGGGTGGAATCCCTGTCATCACAATAATAATTCATTTCCAGATTGACTTCCTTATCCGGATTGTCATCAAATACAAACACTGTCTCCAGATCGGCATTGAAAATACCTTTGCCGAAGAAACCGTTCCAGTAGCCCATCCAGGTCAACGGTTTGTCCAGCCAGTACTCCGGCCAGGTATTGGGATCATTACTCATAGCTGGTGATGAATTGGCGCCTTCGTCCATATTAAACCAGTCGGGACGTGCCTCGAATCCCCAGGGCATGCCTTCCGGTGAAATATCAACAAACTCGCGGTATTGTGTCTCCATCGGATGGATTTTGACACCGTCACCATTTTCGACTTCAACCGACACGATCAGAGTTATATCATCCAGGTAGTGCCGATCGGGACTGGGCCAACAGCCGGACGGATCATCGGGATAGCTTCCCACTTCACAATAGTTCCAGAAAAAAGTGTGCACCAGATTACCATTCATAAGACCGCGGCGGCGATTCTTGGCATGACCACGCATCGACTGTGGCGTCTGCCCCAACAATGGTGTTTCCTGGAGTAAGAGGATGGCGGCGATTATCAGGGCAATTGTTCGTAATGGAATAATTCTTTTCATGATGCACTCAATTACTTTTGTTGAAACTGATGGCACAGCCAAGGATTATCTTTCGCGGCTCATCGTAGAAATTCGGTTGGATGTACCATTCTTCCTGAGTACGGTAGCCACGATAGGTTTCGAAAACCATATTATAATCAAAATCGGCAGTACCACTCGAGGCGTATACATCACGGTTATTTTTCCTGTCAAACAGGTTGGAAATTTTCAGGAATGGAGACAGGGTATAGGTATGCAACTGGAAATCCCTGGTAATACTCAAATCGAAGGTCATTGTCATCGGTTTGCGTTCGCCATTCAAAATCCTATTGTTATAATACGGGGATTCCCGGGTGTACGGCGAACCGCTGCCGATTTTCCCGATCAGGCTGTAGGAAAAACCTGCTTGCGTCGTCGTGACCGACAGATTTAGTGAATGCGTCTGATCCCAATCCAGCGGCTGACGTTTCTTTTCGGATTGGATCGGAGGTTCCGATTCCTGATTCTTGGATTCATCCAGTGGGTCAGATGCGTTGCCGGTAGCGGATTGATAGGTATAATCAAGGGACATGCCGACACCGCCCGGTGTCTCATGTAACTCCAAGGCAACGGTAATACCCTTAACATTGGCATAATCGCGATTGACAAACCGCCAGAATTTTCCACCATAAATATCTGACAAGGTAATTTGACCGATCAAATCACGTATATCCTTGTTATACCCGGTGATATCCAGCGTCAGGTTCCTGATGATTTCCTGTTTCAGACCGACTTCATAACTGACGGTTTTTTCCGGTTTGAGTTCAGCATTGCCCATAATATTAAAACTACCGCGCGGCGGTTGATCGCCTCTTAGCTGCACCAGCGATACCTCAAAATCGGGGTTGATGTACAGATGCTCGTAGTTGGGTACCTGGAAAAAATGGCCGTAGGAGAAATGAATCACCCCACGGTCAGAAATGGGATAAGCAATTCCAATCCGTGGGCTCAACTGACTGGATGTGGCGGCAGGAAGTTTGGGTGCGTCGACTGTGTTATAAAAATTCTCGGGCACAACCCCATCCGGGTCAAAATAATCGTATCTCAATCCAAGATTAATTATCATTTCCCCGAATTCAACCTTGTCTTGCATGTAGGCGGCAATTTCAACAGGTTCATGGATATAAGTATTATTGTACCATGATGCCAATGATGGAATTTTTATCTCCCAATTTTCGTCAAAATACAATTGGTATTCGTGTAACCACAGTCGCGATATTTTATAGCTCGCTCCTAACCCGACCGTATGAAATTTAGTGATTTGACTGCGCAGATCGGTTTTATAAATCCTGGTACGATTATCACGAAGATGATGCCACATCCGCATCCCACCGGTAGCAAATCCATTGGAATTATTCTGCGTCATATATTCAAGTGGAACATAACGCAGATCATATGGATCACGATAAACAAATTGCTCATACTTGGTGAACGATTCGGAAATATTTGCAGTCAGAAAAGTGGTTTGCCCGAACATATGCGTATACTGGAGGGCTTGTTGATAGCTATTACTGAAATGATGGTAGTTACCATCCGGATTGTACTTGAATAAGCGATCGAAATCCCGGTGACTTTCATCTTCATAATAAGCGGTGTAGTTGATTTTATCTCTTTGTCCGAGTTTGAAACTCAATTTCCCCTGTATTGAATTTTTGGTACTGGGATTTAAAGGAACATAAGCACTGTCACCAGTGGATTGAATAAACATTTCATCGGGATTGTCGGAAAAATAGGAGAAGTCACCCGGCTGGAATATCCGCCGCCCATACTGCCAGCCTTCGCTTGCATACCTGCGACCGGTGAGAGAAAAACATAAATTGTCTCTGGTGAGTGGGACTGGTCCGCTGAGGCTCATCTGGATATTTGAAATATCCACTGGATTTACATGATTGATATACATGAAAGTGTTATTGTGCGAGCTGAAATAATCCCCATTATAAAATGACACCTTACCGGAATAGTATTCCTGGCCTTCTTTAGTCACAATATTCACAATACCAGACATGGCCTGCCCATATTCGGCGTTGAAGGTACCACTGATGACCTCCACTTCCTGAATCATATCACTATCAATGTCAAACAGATGATCGCCCGAGTAGGAATCATTCATTGGAATGCCGTCAATGATATACATGACTTCACCGGATCGACCGCCACGAAAATGACCGTCTACCACACCGGCCTGCAATTCAACAATATCGCTGAGACTCTCAACCTGCAGTTGGTTGATCTGGTCGCTGCTGACCTTGAATGAGGTAGAAGTAACATCCATCTTGACCAGTTTTTCTTTGGCGTACACAACTACTTCCTGGCCTACCAGGGTCGCCACTTCCATTGAAAAATCAATTGTAGTTGTCAAATCGGTAGAAACTCTGACGTCTCTCTGGACCAAGTCTTTATAGCCGATCATCATTGCTCGCAAATTATACGTCCCAGGCATGATATTCAGGACCATGAAGTAACCATCGACATCGGCAGCGGCGCCAAGTGAGGTAGCTTCCAGTATCACATTTGCACCGATTAAGGGCTCGCCAGTAGTTGAATCAGTGATTTTACCAACAATTTTACCGGTCATGCCGGCCTGGATGAAAATCGGGGAGCTAATCATCAACATGATCAGACATAATTTTATTCTCTTCATCACGGTCTCTTCATTCTGAATCCGGTTTGACAGACTTATAGAAAATGGGACCGGTTTTGCTAAAACCGGTCCCATTATTAGACAACAGGTTTCTCTATCGAATCAACAGCATTTTTTTAGTTACCTGTGTATCTTTGGTAACCAAACTGTAAATGTAGATACCTGAGGCTACCGGTTGGCCGAAATCATTCCTGGCATTCCAACTTACGTGGTGAATGCCGGGGGAATAGACTCCGTTAACCAGTGTTCGTACTTTCTGTCCCAGCATATTGTAAATATCCAACCGTACATACCCAGTCAACGGACAGGAAAATTCAATCGCTGTTTCCGGGTTAAAGGGATTGGGATAATTCTGGGCTAGTTTATAGCTGGTCGGCAGGGCATTGGCAACTTCACCGTCTTCATCATCGACAGAAGAAGTGACTACGCCCATTTTTTCAACGCTGAAGTCATCGAAATAAGCAGTGCCGGTGACCCAGTTGTTGAAACGTGCCCGAACCGATATACCATAGGCATCATCGGCCGCCTGGTACGCCACTTCGTAATGGGTCCAGTCGGTGGTACTGTCGAGCTGATTGATATAGACGAACCGATCGCCCATATCACTCCAGGAGGTTTCGTAGCCCTGTCCGTGTGTGAAAAAGCACAGGTTGATTCCGCCATCAATGTTCTCCGCCGATGGAAGAGTGAATTCACCGGTACCGATGTCCGGTACCTTCTCCGTCTTCACCCAGACGCCGATCTTGTACCACTCGCCACCCTCAATCGCATAGGGTTGTGAATAATATACCAGCTCGCTCTGATCAGTACCCAGGTCTTCATCCTGATACATCACCACCGAATAATCACCACTGTGCGCATCGGCATCGGTCACGTAAGTGTAGTTACCGTTGCCGCCATACCAGTCCATCCAGCCGGCCACATCTTCAGCACCACCGTTGAATATACCCATCGACCATTCCGTCGTATTGCAGTCAATACCGTCAAAATAGGCCGTGCCGGTGGCATCTTTACCCATTAGCAACGTCGCATACACCTGCTCCGGCGCTTCTGTAAGAATCACCACATCGCTCAGGTCGGCCCAGTCCACACTCGCTGTCGACTGATCGGCCCACAACGTCGCCGTTGCCAGCTCGGCCCCGGCCGCAGTCTTGAACTCAAACAGCACGCCGATTTTGGCGTCATCGTTAGTCGGACTGGTGTTTACTCCAACCGTCTTGATCGACGCCCGGACTGTAAAGGTGCCCGATGCAGCATTATTCCAGTATTTGTTGGCGTTGTCATCCGACAACCAGCCAACGGCGGCAGCAGACGCTGCGGCCTTGGTGATCTTGAACGAACGGTAGCCAACATTGACATCGGCCGCGTCCATCCCAACTCCCAGCTCCACTCCAAAAGTACCGTTCAGTTCATTCCAGAACGACGGCGTCAGATCTTCAAGACCGGGATTTTGGATTAGATTCTCAGCAAAAACTGCTCCTGACAACATCAGGGAAAGGACAATTAATGCTCTAACTGTTATCTTCATTACTCCTCCGTTATTTTACTTATTTCCACTTAGTAGCGCACTCTTATTGACATAACAGCCAGTCGTTGTCAACCAGATGCCTCAAAATCCAGAACAAGCACATTCTGCGAACTAAGTAAGAATTCCATTTCATGGGGCGATTTCAAAGACGCCCCGTCCGGGAAACGGCT
>JBDRBK010000106.1:0-28437 GCA_043822705.1 Fidelibacterota bacterium | reverse complement strand
ATCGGCCGGTGTTTGTTGATCACGATGCAGGCCTCTTCCCGGACGCGGCAGCTACCGCCGGCGAAATCGCCCTTGTCCTCTACCAGCCGGATACCTAATCGCTCGGATAATTCCTCAAATTGTTGCAACAGTTGCTGCGGGTTCATTGCGGCGTACCATTAAAGCAGATCCTTGCGTTCTTCATTTTTCAACAACTCCACCAGCTCTTTCACTGATTCCACCTGATCCTTGGGAATCACCAGCGTGGCGTCGGCGGTGTTCACTACCACCAGATTATCAACGCCGACGACCGCCGTAAACCGTCCGTCGGATTGTACAAAATTATCGTGGCCGTTCAGAATCACACCGTCGCCACGCAGGACGTTGCGATTGCCGTTCTTCGGACAGATATCATAAACGGCATTCCAGGAACCGACGTCGTTCCATTCAAAACGGGCCTTGATCACGTAAATATTGTCGGTTTTTTCCATCAGACCGTAGTCAATCGATTCGGCACTGATATCGTTCCAGATATCGGCGATCGATTCGTTAACGTCAAGCTCGCGGATCAACTCGAGGCTGTGATGCAGATCGGGCATATGCCGACGCATTTCACTGAAAAATGTGCCGATTTCCCAGACAAAAATACCGCTGTTCCACAGGAATTCACCGCTTTCCAGAAATTGTCGCGCCAGGTCCAGCGGCGGCTTTTCGGCAAAAGTCTTGACTCGGTAAGCATCCAGATGATCCTCATCGCTGTCGGCTGCAAATTGAATATAGCCGTATCCGGTGGCCGGGAAGGTCGGGTTGACACCGATCGTGACCAGCGATTTTTTCTTTCGCGCCAGATGAGCGGCGGTTTTAACCGCCTTCTCGAATTCGTGGTGGCCGACCACCAGATGATCCGCCGGGAACACGCCCATAACCTCATCCTTGTCGAGCGCCGCCAGCCGCAGTGCCGCCAGTCCGATACCGGGCGCCGTATTTTTACCGCTGGGCTCGACAATAATATTTTCCGGTTTAATATGGGTTACTTCTTTTTTGATTACCGGCGCCAGATCGGCACCGGTGGCGATAAATATTTCCTTGACCCCCGGAATTTTCCGCAACCGGTCGACCGTCATCTGCAGCATCGAGATATCGCCGATGATATTCAGCAGTTGTTTGGGGCGCTGCATCCGGCTGAAGGGCCAGAACCGCGTTCCCCGGCCGCCGGCTAAGATAACACAATACATTAGCGCTCTACCTCCATTAGATTGATATCCGGCAGTCGAATGTCCCAATTGGCGCGTACTTCAACCGTATCGCTGGATAAATAAAACCATTCGCTGGGAATAAAGGGATAGGCCTGACCGAAATCGAACCGTCGGTTTCCGTTTTCATCATTGAATATCATTAATCGGTGGTAGCCTTCCGGGATATTTTCAAAGTAAAAAGTCGACTCAGAATTTACATCCGATAAATGATTCCAGACTGATTTTTCCAGCGGACCAAGTGCCGCCAGCGCCGGCGATTCAAGACCGGTCACAGACCCGCCGACAGCGCCCCGCCCGCGTTGTTTGCCGACACTGATTTTTGTCACGAACAGTGAATCTTTGGGACTGGTACCGTCCAGACAGATGATACTATCCAGGGGAATTTCCAGCCGGTAGTTGGTCTGCGCCTGCCAGCCCGCCAGCGGCGTCAGCGACAGGTGCAAAGGACTGATTGAATCAACCGCGATCGGCACTGTCAGGCTGTCGCTCACCAATAATCTAATGGCGGCCGCCGCCGTCCAGTCGACGACTGGTTTGCTGATCACCAGCCGGATCGGACCGCTTTCCGGATCAAGTTTCAGATCCTTGATCGGTGCGAGTATCGTCGGGGACGCCGTATCGGGTTTGGCCGCCACCCGCAACGTGACCGCGACCGAATCGACGGATTGCCGAAAAACATCCTGGGTCGCTCCCGCCAATAAGGTGATCCGGTCGGTTGCGGGATCGGCGGAACTAATAATAATGATCGCGCTGCTGTCCAGCGGATCGAGGAAATATTGCGCCGGGAGCGATCCGCTGCCGTCGGTTAATTCCAGTTTCATGGCCGCCGGTTCCTGCCGCAGCGGATTGTTGAAAAACAACCGGCCCCAGCGCCGGCCAGTCCATTCTCCACGCAGAAAACGCAGTTGCGCCGGTTCCCGATGGAACGGTAAATCGATGGCCGTAACGATACTGTCGCGGTCCAGGTCGATTTGGTGTTGCCGGGCGACGGCGTATCCGCTGCGGGCGGTATTCAATCCAACCCCGGCAGCGGATCGGTCGACGGCCAGAATCCGGTAGCGCGACGGCCGTAGAAAACGGAATTCGAAACTGCCGTCATCGGCGGCATCGGTGAGATATAACGGCAGCGAGGCAAACAGCGAATCGGTCGCCGGAGTCAATCCAAGGTCCCATAAATGCAGGGCCGCCGGAACATCGTTATAGTAGATTTTGCCGGAAATCATTCTGTTTTCGATCCGGTTGCCGGTACTGTAGGCCAATTGCAGCGGTTCCGCCAGAGTGACGCCATGTTCGTCCCGGAGATCGCGGCTGATCGTCAGGACGTAGGTCTGGTCGGTCACCAGCGAATCCGGAAAGGTCACGTTTATGACCCGGTCCCGGTAATCCAGATCGAGCGGGGTGCTGCTCAGGGGCGAGAGATGAAAACAATTCGTGATGCTGTTCTCATCGATGTATTCCGAGAATTCCAGGCTGACGACTAAACCGCCGGTAATATTAACGGTCCCGCTGGGCGGTGTCGCCGTCACCAGCAGCGGCGGTGCTTCGTCCTTGGGACCGCCGGACGGCGCTTTCACGGCGGCACAACGCCAGGAAACCAGGATTACGGCCAGCAGCAGGAAATGCCGCGACAAACGGTAATTAAGACTGCTAATCATATTTATCAAATCATTAGTCCAGAACAACCGGAATTTCCTGATAATAAGTGATTTCTTCCAAGGTAACTCTGGTGGTTATGCAATTGATGCGAACACCGGCCCGGCCGGCCGTTGCCAGCGCCGCCGCAAAACGCGGATCGCGGTCTACGAAAGGCCTGAAACAATCGGCATCCTGCCGCTGGCAGACAAACAGTATGCCGGTCGCGATCCCCGACCGGGCCAGCCCGGCCAGAGCATCGGCATGGCGCACCGCGCGTTCCGACACCGCATCCGGGAACCGGGCCACGCCATTTTCCACATAGGTCACCGATTTCACTTCCAGGTAAAAAGGACTACCGCCCCGCTCCAGTAAAAAATCAAAACGGTGCTTCCCCACACTGACTTCGGGACGGATCAGTTGGTAATTCCGCAACAGGGGCAGTCGCCGGGCCGCCAGTTCTTCACCAACAAACTGATTTGGCAGCGCCGAGACCAATGACACCAGGATTTCGCCCTGCCGGACCAGGATTGTCGAATAACGTGTTTTGCGTCCCGAACCGGGAGCCGCCGGTCGCAGATACAGTTCAGCGCCGGGAACCAGCAATTCCTCCAAACGCCCCGGATCGGCCAGATGACTGACCACCACCCTGCCATCCAGTTCGACACGTGTGATGAACCTGTTCGGACGGTCCAGGAAACGTCCTTTAAGTAATGGTCCCGGTATTTTCACGCGCCGAAGTTAACAGTAAAACCGGCCCGGTGCCGTAGAAGAACGGCCGGCGACGAGCACTCGCGCTTACAACAGCCGGGACAAACCGACGACTTAGGCCACTGAAAAATCGACAACAACGGTTCGACTCGAGTTGCATTATATATATAACAGTATTAAGTTAATTCACGAAATTATATTACGAAGAAAGTCGATAATGAAAAATAATCATAAATATCTATTGGACCAGATTGACTACAAAATCATCGCTATCCTGCAGGAAGACGGCCGGATCACCAATGCCGAGTTGGCCAAGCAGGTCGGTAGGTCGCCGCCGCCGGTTCTGGAACGGGTAAAAAAGCTGGAACGCAACGGCTATATCGATAAATATGTCGCGCTGGTTAACCCCCGGAAACTGGGAGTTTCCTGCTTCACATATGTGGAAGTAACGATGGTCCGCCATGGCAGCGAGGCATTGAAACGGGTCACCAGCGCCATCACCAACATGGAAGAGGTGCTGGAATGCCATCATATTACCGGCGAAGCCGATTTTCTGCTGAAAGTGGCCACCCGCGACATCCCGGCATACGAACAATTCATCATCAACAAGCTGACGGCGCTGCCGGATGTTCAGAACCTGAAAACACTGGTCGTGCTGTCGACCATCAAACAGGAAACCAGGATTTCCACCACCGGGGAATGAAATGAAAACAACCGATCATCAAGACAACCTCGCTTACTGGGTTGATCTGGGGCAAAAAATGATCGCCGACCGCCAGCGGCGGATCGATCGTACCAGGAACTGGAAATTCGACACGATCGCTACCCACGGTCTGTATGACCTGTCACAGGCTTTGGATTTCAATAATTCATCGATCATGGAGCCGGTTTACCTTAGCACGGCCCAGGCCTATCGCAATTCCTATGAAATGGAAGCCGGTCTCTCTTACCGGATGCCCAATTGGTGCTATTCGCGGATCGCCAACCCCTCCAATTATTTTCTGGAAGAAACCGCGGCCCTGCTGGAAATCTACGGCACCGACCTGGCCGCCTCGTGCGTGGCAACGGCCAGCGGCATGAGCGCCATCCGCACCGCCACCGAGCCTTTCCTGGTCCGCGATGATGTGCTGCCAGCGATGAATATCGTCAGCTCGGCCAAGGTTTACGGCGGCACATTTCAGCAGTTTTCCGTCCGGCGGGGACAGGAACAGGGGATCGCGGTTCGCTGGGTGACCGACCCCACCAACCTGGACGAATGGGCCACTAAAATCGATGCCGGCACCCGCTTCGTGTACGGCGAATTCCCCTCTAATCCCACCGTCGACATTTTCGATATCGCTGCGGTAGCCGACCTGGCCCATCGCAGCGGCGTCCCCTTGATCGTCGATTCCACCTGCGCCTCGCCGGCCCTGACCCGACCCCTAGCCTGGGGCGCGGATATCGTAGTGCAGTCCGCCACCAAAGTGATGGCTGCCAGCGGTACGACCATCGTCGGACTCATTATCGCCCGCAAGAATATTGTCAGCAAAATCGGGCCCGACGAAATGAAGGCCGATTTCGCCACCTGGGCCAAACTGTGGCCCTACCGCGACAATGGTCCCGGCCTGCACCCGATGGGCGCCATCATGACCCTCAACGATCTACGCACCCTGCGCCCGCGGATCGCCCAGATGAGCGAAACCGCCCTGGCGGTGGCGCACTTCCTGGAAGGCCATCCCAAAGTCGACCGGGTGTTTTATCCCGGACTGGAAAGCTACCACGCCCACAAGTTGGCACAGAAATACATGCGTCTGGTTGACGACGACAAAAACGCCTACGGCTACATGCTGATGGCCGAGATCAAGGAAGCACGGGAAGGCGACAACACAAACACTCGCAAATTTTATGACGGACTGGATATGATCTGGCGCGCCACCGACCTGGGCCGGGTCAAGACCGTAGCGACGATGAATGCCATCTCAACCCACCAGCAACAGGGCGAGGAAGGCCGGGCGCTGGCCTCGATCAAACCCAATGCCGTGCGGATTGCCGTTGGGGTGGAACACCCGGATGATATTATTGCGGACCTCGTGCGTGGACTTGACCAAATAGGTTGAGGAGCGGAGGTGATGAGGAGATGAGGTGATGGGGAACAGAAAAGATTAACCAAAAATGAGTCTGATTAAAAATCATCAGGATTTGGATGTTTACCAGTTGGCCTATGATAGTGCAATGAGGATATTTGATTTGAGCAAATCGTTTCCGGTTGAAGAAAAATATTCCTTAATCGATCAGATTCGCCGATCATCACGTTCTGTCTGCGCGAATCTGGCTGAAGCTTGGAGAAAACGTCGATATAAAGCTGCTTTCATCGCAAAATTGAGTGATTCCGAGGCAGAAGCTGCCGAAACAATTACTTGGTTGGATTTCGCATCATCGTGCCAGTATCTTGACGATAAAGCACACCAGACACTTGCCACTGATTACGCCAATATTATTGGTAAAATAGTCCGGATGATAACCAACCCTGCCCCCTGGCTGCTGGAACGAAAAGTATGATCTGTTTCTCCCCCGCTCCTCATCTCCCCCGCACCCCAGCCCCCCTGCACAACTATTTAAAACTATAATTCAGTAAGGATAAACCATGTCACATAAACTTGCATTAATCGGTTTCGGAACTGTCGGACAGGGATTGTGCGAAATCTTGGTCGATAAAAAGGATTATCTGAAGGAGAAGTACAACTTCGACTGGGAAGTGGTGGCGGTATCGGACCCGGTCAAAGGGTCGGTTTATTGTCCCGATGGACTGAATGTGCAAAAGCTGCTGAAATTGGCAGCTGATGGTGAATCGCTGGAACAATATGACTGTAAGTGCTCCAAGGCGCCGGTGCAGTACGGCTGGGATGCCTTAAAGACCATCCGCGAGTCCAACGCCGACACGGTCTGTGAACTGGCTTTCACCAATGTTAAAACCGGGCAACCAGCCATCGACCACTGCCGGGCTGCGTTCGAATCCGGTAAAAATGTCGTCACCAGCAACAAGGGTCCGGCGGCGGTGGACTTCGCCGGCATGCTGGCCCTGGCCGACCAGCACGGAGTGAAATTCATGATCGAAGGCACAGTAGTGTCCGGCACGCCGGTTATCAATCTGGCGGCCGGACCCCTGGCTGGCTGTGCCTTCTCTTCTATCCGTGGTATACTGAACGGCACCACCAATTACATTCTGACCCAGATGGAGGCCGGCATGGAATATTCCGTCGCCCTGCAAAAAGCGCAGCAACTGGGTTACGCCGAGGCCGATCCCACCGGCGACGTGGAAGGCTTTGATGCCATGGCCAAGGTGATTATCCTGGCTAATGTGGTCATGGGCGCACCGATCACCGCCAAGGATGTGGAACGGCAGGGCATCACGGGAATCACTCCGGCAATGATCGCCGACGCCAAAGCCAACAACGCCCGCTGGAAGCTGATCGGCGCGATCGAAAAGACCGCCACCGGCATCAAGGCCTCGGTGAAACCGGAAATGGTGCCGCTAACCCATCCGCTGGCGGGAATCATGAACGCCACCAACGCCCTGACCTTCACGACCGATCTGCTGGGCGATATCACTATCGTCGGCGCCGGGGCCGGCCGGATTGAAACCGGTTACTCGATCCTGACCGACATCCTGGCGATCCATCGCAGCCATTAATCACTGAACCACAGGAAATCAACATGAAAATTCTGCCCACGATGGGAATCGACACCAAGGTCACGCACGCCGGGATCAATCCTGATAAAACCTACGGCAGCGCCACACCGCCGATCTACCAGACCTCCACCTTTGCCTTCGAATCGGCCGACCAGGGCGCCCAGCGCTTCGCCGGGCAGGAAGCAGGCTATATTTACACCCGCCTGGGCAATCCCACGATCAATATGCTGGAAGAGGCGGTGGCGACACTGGAAGGTGGTTACGGCGCCCTGGCGACGGCGACGGGCATGGCGGCCGTGACCACGGTCTACATGACCTTCCTCGGGCAGGGAGCTCACATCGTCGGTACCGATTCGGTCTACGGTCCGTCCCGGGTGGTGATCGAGAAGGAATTTTCCCGCTTCGGCATCGAATACGATTTTGTTGATTCATCAGATCCGGAACAGGTTCGCCAAGCCCTGCGGCCCGAGACGCGCCTGGTCTACATCGAAACGCCGGCCAATCCGACGATCAAGCTGACCGATATCCGCGCCTGCGCCGAAATCGCCCATGCGCATGGCGCCCTGCTGGTGGTGGACAACACCTTCATGACGCCGGTGCTGCAGCGGCCGTTCGAGCTGGGCGCCGATGTGATCGTCCACAGCATGACCAAAGCGTTGAACGGTCATTCCGATGTGGTGGCCGGCATCATCGTGGCCAAAAACGAAAAATTGTTTAAGCAGATCAGACCGGTCCTGCGGTCGATGGGCGGCACCATGGATCCCCACCAGTCCTGGCTGGTGTTACGCGGACTGCGGACGCTGGCGCTGCGGGTGGAAAAGTCCCAGGCCAACGCCATCCGTCTGGCGGACTTCCTCGAGCAGCACCCCAAGGTGGAATGGGTACGCTATCCGGGACTCCAATCCCATCCTCAGTATGATCTGGCCAGGAAACAGATGGACGGTCCCGGCTTTATGATCAGCTTCGAGGTCAAGGGTGGTGCAGAAGCGGGGAAAACAATCATGAATAACGTCCAGGTGCCGACCCTGGCCGTATCGCTGGGCGGCTACGAATCGCTGATCCAGCACCCGGCCTCCATGACCCATGCCGGTATGAGCCGGGATTGCCAGGAAAAGGCCGGGATTACGGCCGGACTGATCCGGCTGGCAGTGGGTTGCGAGGATGTGAACGATATTGAGGCCGACCTGGCGCGCTGCCTGGATTTAATTTAGCGGAGGAAGTATGAAAATGCTGATTGGCGGTCAGTGGATTGCGGGCGAACGCACCATTGACGTTGTTAATCCATACGACGGTTCGCTGATCGATACCGTCCCGGCCGGTACGGCTGCCGACATTTCAGCCGCCATCGCCGGCGCCGTGGAAGGTTTTGAAATCAACCGCAATCTGCCGGTCCACCAGCGGATCATGATCCTGAAGCGGGCCGCGGAAATCATGCAGAGCCGCTTTGAAGAACTGGCGAAAACAATCGCCAGCGAAGGTTCGAAAACAATCCGCGAGGCGCGCAAGGAAGTGGGCCGGGCGATCAACACGATCACAATTTCCGCCGAGGAGGCCCGGCGTATCTGCGGCGAAACGCTGCCCTTCGACAGCGCCCCCGGCTCGGAGAATCGCATCGGTTATTATTACCGTTTCCCGATCGGAGTGATCGCCGCCATCACGCCCTTCAACGATCCGCTGAACCTGGTGGCGCACAAGGTCGGTCCAGCCATCGCCGGCGGTAATGCGGTGGTGCTGAAACCGGCCACCGTCACCCCCCTGTCGGCCCTGAAACTGGCGGAAATCCTGCTCGAGGCAGGACTGCCGCCAAAAATTCTATCGGTGGTCACCGGTCACGGCAGCGAAATCGGCGATGCTCTGGTATCCGACCCGCGGGTGCGGATGGTTTCCTTCACCGGCGGTGTGGAAGCCGGGCAGACGATCATGAAAAAAATTGGCCTGAAAAAAGTCGGCATGGAACTGGGGTCTAATTCACCGGTGATCGTCATGAATGACTGCGATCTGAACAACGCTATCGAATCCTGCGTCTCGGGTGCCTTCTGGGCGGTCGGACAAAACTGCATCGGCGTGCAGCGGATTTATATCCAGGCCGCTATCTACGTCGAATTCCGCGATCGTTTCGTCGCTCGCACAAAAAAATACCGGACCGGTTACCAGCTGGATGAAAACTCCGATATGGGTCCGATGATCAACGAAACCGAGGCCATCCGGGTGATCGAATGGGTGGAGGAGGCCGTCGCTCAGGGCGCCCATCTGCTCACCGGCGGCACGCGCAAAGGCACGCTGGTGCAGCCGACCGTATTCGAAAACATGCCTGCCGGCGCCCGCCTGGATTGCCAGGAAGTATTCGGTCCGGTGGTGTCGCTGTACCCGGTCGCAACCCTGGATGAGGCGATCGCCAGGGCCAACGCCGTCAACTACGGTCTGCATGGCGCCATTTTCACCCGCGACCTGAATCAGGCCTTCCATGCCATCAAGCATCTGGACGTAGGCGGTATCATCGTCAATGATTCCACCGATTACCGGGTCGACCTGATGCCATTCGGCGGTGTCAAAAACAGCGGCCTGGGCCGGGAAGGGATCAAATTCGCCCTGCAAGAAATGACCGAACCGAAAGTGGTCTGTTTTAATCTATGATTGAGCAAAGAGCGAAGAAAATGCAGAGGAGCAGAGGTGATACGGGGTGGAGGAGCTGTATAGAAAAACGACCTACTCTTTTACCCATTTACGCATCAACCCGTTTACCCCTAAACCAAAAGATTTTTAGCATTAACACATAAAACGTATTTGAGGTATTATAATGACTGAAAGACGATCCTGGGCCGAGCCCTGGAAAATTAAAATGGTCGAGCATCTGCGGATGACCACCAGAGAAGAACGGTTGGCGGCCATCAAGGAAGCCGGTTACAACACCTTCCTGCTACGCTCGGAAGATGTTTACATCGATCTGCTCACCGACAGCGGCACCAACGCCATGAGCGACCGCCAGTGGGCCGGACTGATGATGGGCGACGAGGCCTATGCCGGCAGCCGCAATTTCTATCACCTGGAAAAAACGATCCAGGACTACTACTCCTATAAGTACCTGATCCCGACCCACCAGGGCCGCGGTGCCGAGCACATGATTTCCCAGATCATGATCAAGGACGGCGATTACGTGCCGGGCAACATGTACTTCACCACCACCCGCATGCACCAGGAACTGGCCGGCGGCACTTTCGTCGACGTCATCATCGATGAAGCCCATGATACGGAGAGCGAGCATCCCTTCAAGGGCAATATCGATCTTGGTAAATTACAGGCCCTGATCGACAAGGTCGGCGCCGAAAAAATACCATACGTCAGCATGGCCACCGCGGTGAACATGGCCGGCGGTCAGCCAATTTCCCTGGGCAATCTCAAGGAACTGCGTCAACTAACGCAGAAATATAAGATTCCGATCGTCCACGACATGACCCGGGTGGCCGAAAACGCCTGGTTCATCAAACAACGCGAAGTGGGGTACGCCGACAAATCCGTGGCCGAAATCGTCTATGAAATCTGCTCGCTCACCGATCACGCCACCATGAGCGCCAAGAAGGACCCGATCGTCAATATCGGCGGTTTCCTGGCCACCAATGATGAAGACATTTACGTCAAGGCCCAGAATATGGTGGTGATGTACGAAGGCCTGCATACCTACGGCGGCATGGCCGGCCGCGACATGGAAGCGGTGGCGATCGGGATCACCGAATCGGTCCAGGATAACCACATGCAAGCCCGGGTCGGCCAGACCCAGTATCTGGGTGAGCGGCTGCTGGATTTCGGCGTGCCGATTGTCAAACCGATCGGCAGTCACGGTGTATTCATCGATGCCAGAAAATTCCTGCCCCATCTGGAACAGGATGTTTTTCCGGCCCAGACGCTGGCGGCGGAGATTTACATCGAAGGCGGCGTCCGGACGATGGAACGGGGCATCGTATCCGCCGGTCGCAACAAAACCACCGGCGACCACAACCGGCCCAAGCTGGAACTGGTACGGGTGACACTGCCGCGCCGGGTCTACACCCAGTCCCACATGGATGTGACCGCCGAATCGATCGCCGATGTTTATGCCCGCCGGGCCAGCATCAAAGGTCTGCGGCTCACCTACGAACCGGAGTACCTGCGCTTCTTCCAGGCCCGCTTCGAACCGATCGAATAACCTACATTTTTACCTGCCCAAAGCCCGTGTTTTCCTCCAAGAGCGCGGGCTTTTTTGTTTGCCGCAGAGGCGCAGAGATCACAGAGTTTTTCATAAAATACGGGTCTCATCTAGTTCCGTACACCAGAGCACTTCAACACCTTAACACCGTTTCAGCTGTAATTTCGGTTTTAGAAAAAGAATGATTAATCGATGACCTGCCAAAAATCACTACAAGACCGCATCTACCAGGCCCAGTGCTACGGGTCGGTCGAGCCGATCGAGTACATGGTTCCCTATCCCAATCTGGGCACTCTGGTCGAAGGCCAGAACATTAAATTTGCCGCCGAAATCTGGTATCACCCGCAGCAACTGTCCTACGCCGATTTACTGCAGCAAATCAATCGCACCGCCAACTGGCTGGTAAGCCGGGGAATCACCAACCATGACCGTGTTTGCCTGGCGGACTGTCCCACACCGCAGGCCGAAATTCTGGCCCTCGCGATCTGGCTGACCGGCGCCTCGGTGCTGCTGGTCGGTCCGGATGATATCCCCGCCGCCGTAAAGGACTGCCGGCCCAAACTATTGATCGGTCGCGGCGAAGTTGCCGGAATTAATCTCGAATTCATATCCATCGGCAAAACCGCCGCCCAATACCCGGGGTGCGCCGCTGGGTCCCCAGCAACCTTCCGCCACCACCATAAAGCACAGCTTAACGATGAAGCGCTGGTATGCTGGAAAGCTGACCGGGGCATTCGGTTGAGTCATTATAATCTGCTGGTCAATGCTAACGGGACGCTGAAATTGATACCCCTGCCACCGAAAACCGTCCTGCAAATAAAACTGCCCGCCGACTCCACCGCCTGGGCGGTGCTGCAGGCGATCCTGCCGCTGTATGCCGGGATCGGGATGTCCCCCGATAAGGGCGACCTGCACATTGCCAGCGGAGCCGCCGGACCAGCCGATTTCCGGCTCGATTTCAGCGGCACCGGTAAAAATGCGCCCAACCTGATCAGGATTATTCCCGAGGCCACGGCCGTGACGGCAGTCGGTGAGAATACGGTTCACATGACCAGGATAGAAACCACAGCGAACGGCAAGCTGCGCATCTCCGGTCACTCAGTTATGCTGGGTTATACCAACGGCGCCTTAAATGAACAGGCATTCACCGAAGACGGGCTTGAATTATAACCTTTTTATCACCGCTCAGTACAAATCAGATAATCGGGTGCGGATAAATCCCTTTCGCTGTCCCCACTAAAACAGATTACAAATCCGCCAGAATATCCACCGCGTGCATCTTGGTCGCAACCTTGCCGTAGGCTTTCTCAATATTTCCATTTTCATCGATCAGATAGGAAATTCGATTAATGCCTTCGTATTCCTTGCCGTACAATTTTTTCGGTCCCCAGGCCTGATAAGCCCGCAGGGTGTGCTTTTCTTCGTCGGATAACAGCGGATATTGGAAATCGTTCTTGTCGACAAATTTTTTCTGGCGGGCCGGCGGATCGGCGCTCATCCCCAGAATGGCTATGTTCCTGGCCGCAAACTGCTGGAATTCATCCCGGAATCCCTGTCCTTCGGCCGTTCAGCCACCAGTGCTGGCTTTGGGAAAAAACCACAGTAAAACCTTTTTACCACGATAGTCCGCCAATGCTACTGGGTTGCCATCCTGATCGGGCAGGGTGAAATCGGGGGCCGGGGTTCCAAGTTCTAACATATTCTCTCCTTCATTCGTTCTTCAATCCTCTTTGCTCTCCGCGCCTGGCTCTTGCCCCCACTAAATACACGCAACACACTAAATTGGCAGGTCAATTTCCGACCATCGCATCCGCTCATCACCACTGACGATCATATCGTACACGGCCTTGAGGCCGTTCCGCTGGCCGCGCCAGACCAGCAGTTGCAGGGCAGTTTCAAGGTCGACCCAGCGATACCCGGAATGTTCCCCGGAGAGGACCACTTCCTCCGAATCGACTTCGATACCGAATACCGGTATCAGGTTGATGCGGTCACCGTGGGCTTCGTAAAAACTGCTGACATGGTCGGCCGTAAACAGCCGTTTCGGCGTCAGGCCGGTTTCTTCCTGCAGTTCGCGGACGGCCGTCTGCCAGGCTGCCTCCCCGGTTTCAATTTTCCCCGCCACCCCTTGCCAGAGATGCTCATAAATTTTATTCACATTCCGTTGCAACAGCAGAAACCGCAGGCCGTCGGCGGTCTGCCGGAAGACATAGGCATCGATTACACGAATAACTGTTTTTGGCATTTAGTGAATGTGTTGAAGCGTTAATGTGTATATATCTGACTTAGTGATAAACTCCTCATTTCCTCCGCACCTCTGCTCCCCCCGCATATTCTCTGCTCTTGGTTCTTTGCTCTTCGCCTTGCAGCACACGATAAAATGGTTTTTCGAAGCCATCACATCCCCGCGTGCTCATTCATGCTGCTCAGATAATTTTCCGCCCAGCCGGAAAAGCTCCCGGCGGCGATTTCCCGGCGCATGGTGGCCATCAGATTGAGGTAATAGGTCACATTATGCAGCGACGCCAGGCGCAGGCCCAGAATTTCGTTGATCCGGATCAGGTGGCAGAGATAGGCCCGTGTGAAATTACGGCAAAGATAACAATTGCAGGATTCATCCAGCGGGGTAAAATCGGTTTTATATTTCTGATTCTTGATGTTGATAATCCCGTGACTGGTGAACAGTTGGCCGTTACGGGCGTTGCGGGTGGGCATCACGCAGTCGAACAGGTCGACACCACGCCGAACCGCCTGTAGCAAATCGGTGGGTCGCCCCACCCCCATCAGGTAGCGCGGCTGGTCGTTGGGCAGCAGACCGTCCAGCAGTTCGATCATGTCGAACATGGCCCCTTTTTCCTCGCCCACCGCCAGTCCGCCGATGGCAACGCCGCAGGTAGCGAACGGCAGCACTTCGGTGACGCTGCGCCGCCTTAATTCCTCGTAAATGCTGCCCTGAACGATCGGAAACAGGGTCTGTTCGTGACCATACAGCGACTGGTTGTCATCCAGGTAACGGCGGGATTCACCGACCCAGCGAGCCGTCCGGGCCACCGCTTCTTCGGCCACTGCAAAACCCGAATCACTAGGCGGGCACTGATCGAAAGCCATGATAATATCACTGCCCAGATTACGCTGGATTTCCATCGACACGGCAGGATTAAAAAAATGGCGGCTGCCGTCCAGATGGGACTGGAATTCCACCCCATCATCGCTGATCCGGTTCATCTTTGCCAGCGAAAACACCTGGAAGCCGCCGCTGTCAGTGAGGAGCGGCCGTTCCCAGTTCATGAAACGGTGCAACCCGCCGGCGGCATTGATGATTTCCGTTCCCGGCCGCAGATACAGATGGTAGGTGTTGCCCAGGATAATCCGCGCGCCGGCCGTTTCCAGCGCCTGCGGGTCCAGCGACTTGACCGCCCCGGCAGTACCCACCGGCATGAAAATCGGTGTCGGTATTTCGCCATGGTCGGTAGTCAACGTCCCGGTACGGGCCGACGAGCCACTGTCGCTGCTGCTGATTTTAAAATTCATTTGATACAGTCACTCGTCAAGCAAAAAGGGTAGTCGTCTAACTTTGGTCTTTCCGTTCCACTAACCTGATTTCGATCGGTTTGACGGCGTCCAGGTGAACATCCCGCTGCGGGAAGGCAATCACGATCCCGTTCTCCGCCAGCAGGTCATGGATCAGGAAGCGCAGGTCGCTTTCCACCTCCAGTGGTGTGATCGGCTTGCGCAGGCGCATCCAGAACATCAATTTGAAAATCAGGGCGTTGTCGCCGAAGTCCCAGAACAGAACCTTGGCCGGCGGTTTGGGCTCCACATCCTTGTGGTCGTTGGCCGCCTGCAGAATCAATTCGGCCACTTTTTTTACCGGCGAGCCGTAGGCCACGCCTACCAGCAATTCGCGGCGGAGAATATTATCGACCAGGGTCCAGTTGACCAGGGTGTTTTCCAGCAACTTGCTGTTGGGAATGATCATCCGCAGATTGTCAAAAGTCAGGATGCGGGTCGATCGCCCGCCGATATGTTCCACGGTACCGCCGCGCCCCTCCAGCTCCACCACATCGCCGATCTTGAGCGGTCGTTCGGTCATCAGCACCATACCGCTGAGAAAATTATTCACCAAATTCTGACTGCCCAGACCAAAACCAATTGCCAGGGCGCCGCCGATAATCGTGAAAGCCGTCAGCGGAATACCGATAATCGTGAGTACGAACAGCGCCACCAGGGTGATCAGGCTGTAGCGAATGATCACTTCCAATGATTTTTTGGTTGCCAGATCGACTTTCATCCGGGCGATGAACAGGGTCTGGATTTCCTGCGTCAGATAGCGGGCGAAGCGCAAGCCTGGATATAAAAACACCAGCCCCAGTACGATATTGCCAATGTCGATCGAGTTATCCTTGATAGTGAACAGGGTAACGCCCCACAGAGCACGGAAGAAAGAAACCGGCAATCCGATAATAAACAGCGTTAAAATGGTAATGATGATGGTAAATATAAAAATACTGAATTTTTCCAGCCACAGACTGGTTTCCTGGTCTTTGACACGCTTCCGGATCAGCCGTTCGAACAGAATATGCAAAATCAAACGCATTAATTTGAGGCCGATCAGGAAAAAGACCGCCCCGGCCAGCAGGGCGCCCAATTCCACGCTCAAGGACCCCACCGTGAACAGCCTGATATGGTAGAACCGCCCCAGGTCCTGCAGTCTGGTCGATAGATTATTCATTTATTGTATCATTATCTCCGTTGATGCGCTCGGCAAATTATTATGATTTTAGCAAAACCGATATAAAATTGTTGACCGGCACCGGTACGGCAATCAGGCGACCCGCATGTGGCGGCGGTAAAACAGTCCCGCACCCAGCACCCAGTAGCAGACGATCAGCACGACCAGCGTCGTCAATTCCGGCAGGACATCGCCCAGTCCGGCACCCATGATCAGCACTTTTTTGGCGGCGTTGACGGCATGGGTCGGCGACATGATTCCCTGAGCGGTGATGGCATAACCAGCCACCGTGAACAGTGTTTTACCCTCCAGCGGAAAGGCGGCGCCGGTGAAAAACATGAACAGGAACAGCGGGAAATTGCCGACAATTAAAACTTCATTGACGGTCTTAGTGCCGGCTGCCAGAATCAGGCTGAAGGCAATCATCGAAACGCTGGTCAACAGAGCGATCACCAGCAGCGCGCCCAGCGAACCGCTATAATCGAATCCCATCAGCACGGCCGCCGCCAGCGTGAGAAGGATTGACAACAAGCCCACGATTACCTGGACCACCGTCATGCCGCCCAGAAAATTCAGGACGCCGATCCGTGACAGTTTGAGGCGGATGATCGTCCCGTTTTCGACCTCGGTAACGATGGCGATCGTGGCCGTGAACATCAACATGACAATCGACAGGATCAGTAGGCCCGGAATCCACTGATCGAACTCGTCGATTTCACCGGAGACGCCCAGACTGGTTTCGATGATGCCCACCGGCATCGTCACCGGTGACACTTTTGCCAGGTAGCGGTTAAAGGCCTCACCGGCCCAGATGGCCGTTACCATGTAATTCATATCGGTCAGGTCGCCCACCAGTTCCAGGTTGGACCGGGGGCCGCTGCCGGTTTGCATTAATTGCTCCAGGGCGATTGAGAAATTTTCCGGTATCATCACCAGGGCGTCGGCCTGTTTGTTACGCAGCAGTTCCAGGGCGGTGTTTCGATCAGTGGCGCGACCTACGGTGACCGGCATCGCCAGGGTATCGTTTTCCAGCGCTTCGGTCATCGCTATCAGGCCCTGGCCGTGGTTGACGACCTGCCCGGCCACTTCGCAACCGGCATCGCGGTTCACAAACAGCAGGTCGTAGCGCGGCTGCCAGGCTTCGTTGATCAGATAGTACACGAACACAAAGAAGGGCGCCATGGTCACTGTCAGTACCAGAATCCAGAAGCTACGGGCCTGCTCACGGAAATTCTTCTTGATCACGCTCCAGAATTTCATACCCGCAGGGTCCTCCCAGTGAGATGGATAAACACATCTTCGAGGGTATTTTCCCGCAAGGTGATTTCCCGGGCCGGCACGCCCAGACCGGCGAGGCGTGCGGTGATCTCGGGCAGCAGTCCCACCAGGTGCGGCGCCCGCAGGATCAGCCGGCCGTCACGGCAGGTTACGGTCTGGCAGATCGGTCGAATTGCAGCTAAAATTGCCACCTCGTCTGCGGCTTGATCGACGGCGATTTCCAGCAGGTCGCCCTCGCCGATGGAGCGCTTCAGGTTGGTGGGGGTGTCCAGTTTCAACAATTGGCCTTGATCGATGATCGCCACCCGGTCCGCCAGCCGGTCAGCCTCATCCATATTGTGGGTGGTGAGAATCACCGTTTTCTCGCGGGCCAGACCTTTGATAAAATTGCGCACTAGCAACCGGCTCTGGGGATCGAGACCCGCTTCCGGCTCGTCCAGCGCCAGCACCTGTGGATCGTGGACCAGGGCCAGGGCGATATTCAAGCGGCGTTTCATTCCCCCGGATAGATTGGCGGCCAGGGCCTTGGCTTTGCCGGTCAGTCCCAGCATTTCCAGCAGCCGATCGGCGCGTTCCCGGGCGAGCCGGGCGGTCGAACCGTACATTTCCGCCATGAATACCAGTTGTTCGCGGCAGGTGAGCTTGGGCCAGAAAATATTCTCCTGGGGACAAATGCCAAGGTGGTTTTTAATGCCTTCCCGCTTTAACAGGGGATCAGTGAATTCTACCGTGCCGCCGCTGGCCGGCAGCAGGCCGCAGATCATCCGGATGGTGGTGGTCTTGCCGGCGCCGTTGGGACCAAGAAAACCAAATACTTCGCCGCGGCGGATATCCAGGCTGATCCCGTTCACTGCCTGCACATCACCGAAATGCTTACGCAGATTGGTTATTCTGATCACCGTTTCCGACTGGCTTTGATTAATTGGATTGGCGTTCACGGAACGGTAATTTACATCAAGTTAGGGCAACCTTCCAGGTCACATATTCGAGACCTGGAAGGTTACTTTTAAAGACCGGAAAGGTTGATGGCTACAGGAAAATGACATCCAATCACATTTCAGTCTGTCTTTAAAAACATCCGAATTGCTGCCACCGAGCCCAACGAATCCTGGAAATTCTTCATGTCCAATAATTCATTTTTACGGACACCTAAATACTCAGGCAGGGATGAATACTCCCAATCTTCCGGCCGGGCCACCAGTCCGCTCTTTACCGGATTCAAGGCAATATATTTAAACAACCAGAGGAAATATACCTCCTCGGTAATGTGACGCGATTTGGTTGGTCCTTCGAACAAGACACCGCTTCTATTATATTTCACGTTGATGGTTTTTGTATAGGCATTAATCAGACTGCCAATCATTTTCCCAACGGTCAATTCCGTGGTTTTCTGTTTCACGAACAGGTGGAAATGATTGGGCATGAGACAGTAACCAAGTACACCGATCTTGTATTTGGTCCTGCAATAGTTCAGTTTTTTCAAGAAATAGCGATAATCACCATCATCCTTGAATATCTCCAATTGATTGGCGCCGCGATTGTAAATATGATGATAACTGCCCTTGGTAAAATTTCTTTCCATATTTATGGAGCAACCTTCCAGGTCACAAAGCAAGAGACCTGGAAGGTTACGCATCAAGCCTTTCAATAACTAATTGATATTTTTCCCTATCTGGTTTAACAATATAGTAATCTGGGTTAAATCCATATTTATTTGCCCAATTAATTATTAGATCAGAGTTATCCTTCTCAATTTCAGAGCCAAAGATAATTCCGGTCAATAATTCTTTGGGGAAATGATACCATCCCGGCCCCGATTCATGCTCAATTATTCTCCATTCTTTCTCATATTTCCATAAATTGGATTTAGTTAATAACGCTGCTCTCATTTTATCAAGATTACTAGTCGTAAAATAATTACATAATGGATATTTTTTACGATACCTGACTGTTAATGCTTTTTGAAATAATTGAATCCTCGTTGGATTATTAAATTCTAAACAAAAACCTTTATAACCAGATGTATAATGAGCCCACATTAAAATGCTGTCACTAACTTCTGAAAGACATAACACCCCTATTCTATCCTTAAAAACCAGTTCCAGCTTTTCCGAAATGTATTCAGGTGTCATTGTCTTTTTATTACTAACCATCTTATTAAATATTTCTTTTTTTTCATTGGCAGAATAATTGGGATATCTTTTTTCAATTTGTTCTGTAAGCCAATAATTCCACCGTTTTTTCGATCCATTATATAAGATTGGGGATCTGCAATCAAACGGATCATTAAATTTACTTGGTGGTATAAAATACAACGCACTATCCATGAAAATTGGTTCAATCTCGTCTTTATCTATCTCTGGACCCTTAAATCTATAGTATCGATAAAAATATTCGGGTAATGATTTATTTCCAGCCATCATCTTCCTCCCTTCATTCAGACCTTCCAGATTACATCTTCAAAACCCGGAAGGTTACTTATTCCTGAGATACTTATTGAGTAACCTTCAAGGTCTCAAAGATGTGACCTTGAAGGTTTGGCAAAATCAAAATATTATCTCAAAAACCTCCCGCACGGTCTTTACACCATGCAGGCGGATTCCAGCTGGTTTGGACTTCAGCCGCTGGACGCTGCCGGCCGGTGCCACCACCTGCTTGAAACCCAGCGACTGGGCTTCTTTTACGCGTTTTTCCAGTTGGGTTACCGAGCGCACCTCGCCGGCCAGGCCCACTTCGCCCACCAGCACGGTGTCGGACGGGATGATCCTGTCCAGCGTCCCGGAGCCCACCGCGCCGATCACCGCCAGATCGGCGGCGGGATCGTTGACTTTGAGTCCCCCCACCAGGTTGACAAATACATCACGGGTTCCCAGCACCAGCCCCTGGCGTTTTTCCAGCACCGCCAGCAGCATTGCCAGACGGCGCAGGTCGAAACCATTCACATTGCGCTGAGGTGTGCCGAAATTGGCCGCCGAAACCAGGGCCTGGATTTCCAGCAGGATCGGCCGACTGCCCTCCAGGGCCGGGTAAATGGCGGTCCCGGACACGCCGCTGGTGCGCTCCGCCAGAAACAGCTCGGAGGGATTCTCCACCGGTACCATACCGGCCGCTTCCATACGGAAAATGCCCACTTCATTGGTGGTGCCAAAACGATTCTTGGCCGAACGCAGGATGCGCTGGTCGTAGCGTTCGTCGCCATCCAGATAGAGCACCGTGTCCACCATGTGTTCCAGCATTTTCGGTCCGGCGATCAGTCCCTCTTTCGTCACATGGCCGATGATAATCACGGTGACCGCCCGCTGCTTGCAGGCTTGCAGCAGTTGCTGACCGCATTCGCGGATCTGGCTGACCGAGCCCGGCAGGGAATCCAGGGCGTCGCTGTAAACGGTCTGGATCGAATCGATTACCACCAGCTCGGTTTTCAGCAGGCTGATTTCATCTAAAATCGCCTCGATCCGGTTCTCGCCGGACAGGCGCAGATTGCCAGTGGCGATGCCCAGCCGGCGGGCCCGCAGGGCGATCTGTTCCTCCGATTCCTCGGCGGAGACGTACAGCACCGGCTGACGCGCATTGACGGCCACCTGCAGCGCCAGGGTCGATTTGCCGATCCCGGGACTACCGCCCAGCAGGATCAGGGCGCCCTTCAGCAGGCCACCGCCCAGCACCCGGTCGACCTCGCCGATGCCGGTGGAAACGCGGGCGGGTGGCGAGGCTTTCAGCAGGTCATTCAGGGCGGTTGAGGGACGCTTATCGGCCGTGGGGCGCTTGCCACTGCGACTGACAGTATTGAATTCACTGATGGTTCCCCACTCACCGCAGGCCGGGCACTGGCCGTTCCACTTGGGAAAATCGGCGCCGCACTGGGCGCAGAGATAAACTGTTTTGGATGTTGTCCTGGTCATATCTACCGATGAAATTGAGGCGGCCGGAGCCCAATGTCAATAATTCAAATCAGGGATCAGGGGACGGAGATCAGGTAAAAACCGCAGAGGTATTGAGATCGCAGAGACAACGCAAGACTGAACGTAATTGTGGTAACGTAATCAGTTCACCGATATCTCTTAGTTCTTAGATCTTAGTTCTTAGTTCTACCAATCCGACCCCAGCGAGAGATAGTACTGCGGTTTGGAGTAGCCGTCATGGTTGATATCCCAGGCCGAATCGATCCGCAGCAGGAAATAGCCGAAATTGATTTTCATGCCATAGCCGAAAGAGCTGACGGTCGGTTTGAAGGAGCTGTAAATATTGGTGCCATATTTCGCCTGCAGCAGACTGAAATCGTCGAACTCGTCGGCGCTGTCCCAGGCAGCGCCAATATCAAAGAACGCGTGGCCGCGGATATTGCCGAAAATCATTTTCAGCGGGAAGCCCAAGGCGAAATAATTGATGAACGGGAAGCGCAGTTCCAGGTTGGCCAGGGCCACATTGGTGCCGTAACGCTCATAATAGCGGGTACCGCGGACGGGCATGGCAAAAACCGAGAAATAGGCGTCCTTCAGCATGTTGTCATTATCGCTGTTCAGGATGCCTTCGCGGTAGCTGCCGGTATCCTCTTCACCATTGGTTTCGCCGTAACCAAACACCCAGTTGGATACGCCGCCGAGCATAAATTTCTGGGCATCGGCGCCGCGGCTGACACCCAACAGCAGTCGTCCCGCCAGGGAATAGTCGCGCTTGAACCGCAGGTATCGCCGGGTGTCGAGCATGATCGTCTGGAAGGACAAACCGTCGCCACCGGAACTGGGGCTGAACATGACGGAAAAATTCTGGCGGAAGCCGTCGATCGGTCCCGTATAACCATAGATGGTATTATCCAGCACCCAACTGACGGTCGGAATCACCGTATTCAACTGCTCTTCAAAAACCTGGATAAAATCATAGGGTGGATTATAATCGCGGTCAAAGACCGTGTATTTCACATGGCTCCAGGTCAACTGCAGGTCGAAGCGGTTGAAGCGGTTCAGCGGAAAGGAAACGGCGGTCGACACACCGTAATTGCGCAACCGGCTGATGCTGAAATAGCCGTCGCCGAAGAAATCGGCGGTGTGATAACCGGTCAGGTAGTAATCGGCGCGGCGTTTCAGGTAGGCATATGTGAAGAAGTAGTCGCTGTTTTCCAGGGTCAGCACCAGTTCAGTGCCAAAGATAATCTGGTGATCGCCCAGAATATCGCTGAACATGAACATCGTCGTCCCGGAATAGCCGAACACATTGCTGAAAGTGGCCTGTCCGTCGACCACATCCAGCGAAAACCGGGTTTTGTAGGCATGCGTGATATAGTCACCCTCGGTGGTACGGGCGCTGTCCGGCAGTACGGTTTCGGCCGGCTGGTTATCACCGAACGTAGCATCGTTGTAGGGTTCGTATTCCGGTGAGAAAATGTAGCGCGAATAATCCTGGCGGGCGTGACCGTCCAGTTCCTTGCGGTTTACCTCGCCACTGCGTAGATCCACCAGTACTTCATTGTTCAAGTCGCGGTTGATAATGAATTTGGTCGGTAACACCTCGGTTTTGGTGAGATTCAACGGCTCGGCGATCGAGTACAGGTCCCAGCCCAGATCGGAATACCCGGAAAAAACCAGGGTCTGATCATCCCGGGACAGGCTTAATTGGTAGATGCCGGTCAGCACGTTGGTCACCGGGTACTGGTCGCCGGTAGTCAGATCGTAGTAATGCAGGTTCGAGATACCGTTGTAATCCGCCGTGTACAGCAGCAGGTCCCGCGTGCGGGCCCAGGTGGGATAATTCTCATTGTAATCGGTGGCGGTGACCTGTTCGATCAGTCCCGTGGTCCGGTTGTAAATGAAAATATCCTTCTGGAAATCGCCGTGCCGGTATTCCCGCTCGGCGGCGGAAGTGACATAGTCGTTGGCATGGTCGGAGATAAAGGCGATTTTAGTGCCGTCGGGACTCCAGGCCGGCTCCGAGTCGGAATAAATATCGTTGGTCAGATTAGTCAGTTCGCGGGTTTTCAGTTCATACGTGTAGATATCACAGGCGGATCCGACCGAGCCCACGAAGGCGAACATGCTGCCATCGGGACTCCAATCGGCGGTAAACAGGCCGTCAAAATCAACATCTAAAATAATCTTCTCGGTACGGTCGTTCTCCACATCGATCAGATAAAACACGTCATTCTCCCCGGCTTTGGCGGCAATAATCACCTGCCGGCCATCGGGGGACCAGGACACGCCCGGCTGCAACCACTTCAATTCTTCAAAATCGACCGAGCGGTTGCCCTTGACCAGGGTCTTCAACAATCGGCCGTCGATGGCATCGATCAGGACAATATCGGCATAACCGGAGCGGTCGGTGAGCATGACGATTTTGCTGGCGTCGGGGGAGAGCGCCGGTGAAATGTTGTAATAATTGCGGTCTTTCTTATGATCGGTCAGGCGTTTGGCGATATCTTCAACTTCGTCGCGACCGGCGATATCACCCCAGTATTCCTTTTTCAGATATTTATGCCATTGCTCGGTCAAACCCTCAAAATCTGTGCCCATCGCCCGCCGGAAACCGGCCTCGGCATCCTGGGTGCGTTTCATCGCCAGAAACACCTCGCCGATTTTCTCGCGACCGTATTTTTCAGCCAGAAAGCGCCAGACCGACTGACCACCCTTGTAAGCAAAATAATAATTCAGTTCTTCCAACGACGGTATGCGTTCGTTGATCGACAGATCGCGCAGGATCATATCGGCGTTGTTGTCCCAGTTGGATGAGAGAAATTCCGCCAGGCCTTCATTGGCCCAGAGCGGCACCCGCAGGCGCACCCGACCCGAGATTACCGACTGAATATTACCGCCGTAAATCATGTCGTTGACCACCGCGTGCACCAGTTCGTGATGAACCGTATGGCGGAATAGTTCGTAATTCCCCTCAAAGGGTACCACAACCCGGTTTTTGAACAGTTCGGTGACGCCCAGAATACCTTCGGCCATGTATTCCCAGACGACATTAGTCTGCTGAAAATCGTTGTGCGAGTTATAGATAATTATTGAAACGCGTTTATTCAGCTCCCAGCGCAGATGTTTGGAAACCTGTTCGTAGGCCTCCTCCGACACCTCCGCCGTAAACTCGGCCAGCGATTTATCGTCGCCGTAATAATAGATATCGAAATGCGGCGACTCGATGTACGACCAATCGAAATTTCGATATTGCACCTTGTTCTGGCCGAAAGACTGCCCGAATAGCGTCCCGACCAGCAGGGCCAGCAGGATGATGATTAAGCGTTTCATAGTATGCCTAACGAATTCTGTTCAGTTTCGGTTCCGCAATGACCGGATACCTTGAGGAAAGATAGCATTAATACTGCAACCGGTCAATAAAGACTCGATAAACGGTAGACAATTTAATTGCTTAACCAGCGCCGATGACATTACTTTTAACGCCCATGGATTTACCACTGTTTTTCATTTCCGATATTCACCTGATGCTTCGCCCGCAAGGTAATGAGACAACGAAGCAGGATAAATTATTCCGTTTCCTGGATCATGTGGTGGCCTCCGGCGGCACCCTGTTTATCGTCGGCGACCTGTTCGATTTCTGGTTCGAGTATCAATATATGATACCCAAGCTGTACTTCCCGTTTCTGGCAAAATTATTTCAGGTGCGACAAAGCGGAATAGCGGTGCATTATCTGCTGGGCAACCACGATTATTGGGTGCGCGATTTTATCACCGATACATTGATGACCAGCACTTATGCCGATGATGCCAGTTTCACTATCGGCGATAAGCGGTTTTATGTCACGCACGGCGATGGTCTGCTGATCTGGGATCGGGCCTACCGGCTGTTAAAACGGCTGCTGCGTAACCGCTTGTTCATCTGGAGTTACAGCCTGCTGCACCCCACGCTGGGTTACTGGATTGCCGACTGGATTTCCCGGCGCGGCCGTCATTACACCCACAGCGCCGAGTATAACCAGCGGATCGTGGATAACCTTATGCTGTTTGCCAATGAGAAATTCGCCGAAGGTTTCGATTTCGTTATCACCGGTCACTATCACCAGATGCGCGAGATAACCGAACCAACCGGTAAAATGATTATTCTGGGCGACTGGATCAATTATTATTCTTACGCCGAATTTGATGGTAATGAAGTAATTTTAAAAACCTGGGAATGAAACAGAATCCGAAATTCGTCAAGCCTGTCCTGCTGCTGATCACCGCTTTACTGCTGGTCGGCTGCTCCCGGATCGGCCTGTTCGGTAAGCGCGGTTCCGGCCGGCCCAAACTGGATGCGGTGGAACAACTGCGCCTGTCCTATCTGCAGGGCGAGGTGCAATCTCTGGACGAGCTGATCAAGGTCTACCTGGATGAAACCGCGCCGACCGACGTCCGGATTGCGGCCGGCCGGGCCATGGCCGCCACCCACCATCCCTCCGCCCTGGAAGCTCTGACCCATGTGGTAGGCCGTGCCAACGGCCTGGATTTGACCTTCATGGAAGCATCGATCGACATTATGACCGGTTTCACCGACGATCCGCTGGCGGCCGAGGCGCTGGTCCAGGCGATGCATAACGTCGAGGAGAAAACCAACAGCCTGCACCTGCAACTGGTTAAAGCACTGGGCAAGGTCCGTACCCGCGACCAGATTTTTTCACTGCTGGACCTGTACGAGATCAGCAAGGCCAACCTGGCTCGGACTGAAAAACTGCTGGCGGAAACACTGGGCACGCTGGGCAATGACGAAGTCGTGCCGATCCTGACCTCCATCGCCCGGGACCCGCAGGTCAATATCAGCGTCCGCAACCGGGCGATTGAAATCCTCGGCAAAAAGGAGACCGCCGATGTCGTCGGTTCTTTCGCCGAACTATTGGGCGATCCGGCCACCGGCGAAGAGGTCCGCGATTTCGCCCTCAATACCATGGCCGGTGTCAAAGAGGAAAAATTGATCCTGGCACTACTGGACACCTATAATTCCGGCAAGCGGCAGTATTACAGTCTGCTGAATACCCTGCTGGATGCCCTGGGCGAATTCGACGACCCGGAAATCAAACAAGCCGTGGTGGAGATCGTTCTCAATCCGGAATTCCCCCTGACACTGCGCGAGAAGGCCCTGAAAGGCCTGGTCCGTTTCAAGGATCCGACCCTGGTGCCGCGGGTGATACCCCTGCTGGAAGACCCCGCCAATTATCATCTTTACGACGCTATCCGCGAATTGGCCGCTGCCTACGACAAGGACGGTCGCTACCTGGAGACGCTGCGCCGGATGGCCCTGGCCGCCCATCGGAAAGGCGGCGCCGGTGAATAGATTTATCTTCAGTGGATTGCTCTGCCTGAGCTGGGCCGTGGCCCAGACCGGCAGCAGTTCCGACCTGCCTAAGGTACGTCCAGAAACCGAGAAAAAAGTTACACCGGAGGCCAAACCATTTTTCACGGCGCCGCTTGATCTGGAATCACTGCAGCGCCAGATCGACTCACTGAAAATGGTGGTCTCGGCCTACGAAAAAAAACAGGCTCTACCACCGGTAGACAAGAAATTGCTGGATATGATTCCGATTCCGGAAAACCAGCAACGCATCATCCTGCAGAACGGCACGGTGGTGGTGGGCACGATCACCGGTGAATCGCCGGAAGAGATCAGCCTACAGACCAGCCTGGGCCGGCTGGTGATCCGTCGCAACCTGGTGGTGCAGGTGGACGAGAATTACGGCGTCAAGGCCGAGGTGCGGATCGTTGGCGAACCGACCATCAATGTCTATCCTGATCGCGAGGTGGTCATCGGCACGGTTAAAAATTTCGGCCAGAAACGGGCCGACTTCGTGCGCGTGGTGGCGGACCTGTGGACCAGCTCCACCGGCTCGGCGGGACAGGATTCCGCCTTCGTCCAGGGCCGGCGGATAAAATACGAGACCGGGGTAATCACCGATACAGCCCTGGAGCCGGGCGCGACCGCCACTTTCAAAGTGACCGTACCGGTCAAGAAAGGCGCCACCGTAGGCTATCGCACCCAGACCGTACGCTGGGCCGAGACTAAATAGTAATTAGTAAAAAGTAATCAGTAATAAGTGTTCGGGTGCCGGCAACCGAATACTTATTGCTCTCTGAATTATTTATTCCACTCCCATGACTTTCAGCATGATCGCATTCTGCGCGTGCATGCGGTTTTCGGCCTCATCGAAGATAATCGAATTTTTCGATTCCAGTACTGAGTCGGTGGTTTCGATACCGCGCTCCGCCGGCAGGCAGTGCATGAAATAAGTGTCTTTGCGACCGGTGGCGGCCATTAGTTCATCGTTGACCTGAAATCCCCGGAAGCGTTTAATCCGCTCTTCGATTTCATCCTTCTGGCCCATGGAAGCCCAGACGTCGGTGTAGATCACATCGGCACCCTGGACGGCCGGCCGGGGATCGTGGGAAACACTGACGGTACTTAGTCCGCCGTCCGCCGCCAGTTTCAGGGTGGCCGGGTCGGGGCTGTAGCCTTCCGGGCAGGCGCAGACGAATTCGAAGGGTAGGCGCAATGCCAAGCGCAGCCAGGAATGGACGATATTATTGCCATCGCCAATGTAAACGATCTTCAGATTATCGAGATTGCCGCGATGTTCCCAGATGGTCAGGATATCGGCCATGATCTGGCAGGGATGGTTATAATCGGTAAGACCGTTCACTACCGGCACGGTGGAGTACTCCGCCAGCTCGGTCATATGGGCATGGGCGAACAGGCGCGCCATGATGATGTCGTTGTAGCGACTGATGACCCGGGCGATGTCCTTGACCGCCTCACGCTTGCCGATGCCGATATCGCTGGGCCCCAGGTAGAGGGCGTGGCCCCCCAGCCGGAAGAAGCCGGTCTCAAACGAGATGCGGGTGCGGGCCGACGGTTTGGCGAAGACCATCGCCATGCTGTGATCCTTGAACGGCTGGTAGTTCTCACGCCGCTTCAGGCGGGCCTTCACCTCTTTGGCCAGGTGCAGCGTGGCCCACAATTCCTCCGTGCTGAAATCGGTAATGTGGATGAAATCCCTCTTCATCGATGCTCCTTTTAAAAAATGGCT
>JBDRBK010000105.1:0-4415 GCA_043822705.1 Fidelibacterota bacterium | reverse complement strand
ATCCTGTGTGCTGGGGATCCTGGAGGCGGTGGAATACCTGCTGCAACAGAATTTCCAGCCGGAACGGACCGTGCTGCTGGCTTTCGGTCATGATGAGGAAATCGGCGGCAGCCGGGGCGCTGCCAAAATTGCCGCCTTGCTTGAGCAACGGAACATCAGGGCTGTGCTGGTGCTGGACGAGGGCGGTCTGATCGTGCTGGAAGGTGTTCCCGGCATTACGGCACCGGTGGCGCTGGTGGGTGTAGCCGAGAAGGGTTATTTGAGCCTGGAATTGACGGTCCACAGCAATCCCGGCCACTCCAGCATGCCGCCGCCGGAAACGGCGATTAATATTCTGAGCCAAGCGATCGTAGCATTACAGGAACAGCCCCTGCCGGCGACACTGGACGGACCGCTGCGGGAAATGCTGGTCACGATCGCGCCCGAGACCGGCCTGCCCTATAACCTGCTGTTTTCCAACCTGTGGGCGTTCGGTCCGATAATCAAGTCGCAGTTGGCGGCGTCACCAAAATCGGCGGCGCTGATCCGGACCACTACCGCTGCCACCATGTTCAACAGCGGCATCAAGGACAATGTGCTGCCGACGACGGCCCAGGCGGTGGTTAATTTTCGGCTGAAACCAGGCGATTCGATCGCCGAAGTCGTCGATTATGTGCGACGTGCGATAGACGATCCGCGGGTCGAAATCAGTGTGATTCCCGGCGCCGATCAGGAAGCATCGTCGGTCAGCGATCATCGCAGCGATCAATTTGTTGTGCTGGCAAAAAGCATCCGCCAGATTTATCCCGATGCCCTGGTCAGTCCCTATATTTCAGTGGGCGGTACCGACGCCAAGCATTACGACCGGGTCAGCGACAATATATTCCGATTTTTACCACTCAAAATGAACAATGAACAATTGGATAGTATGCACGGCAATGATGAGGCGATCAGTGCCGACAGCTATTTACGGCTGATCGCTTTTTACAGCCAGATCATCAGGAATTCGGCCGGTGGATTATAAGCCGTGCTCGGCGACTAATTCTGCCAGGATTTCCGCCGCGGCCCGAACGAATCCGGGGCACAGGCGCTGAAACACCTGATCCTGCCGGGCGGCTGCCAACCCGGCCGGTGTGGATAAATCAAATCCGATCATCTCGGTACAGATGGTGGTGTTGAACCGCCGTGTCATTGCACGGGTGAAGCACTGAATTATTTCGTAGGTTTTTTCCTTGGATTCGGAAGGTCCGGGTGTCGTGTAACCGTACTTGGCCCCCAAGACCAGCATGGCGCCGGTCACGGCCCCGCAGGTGCCGTCCTGGTGCGCCATGCCGCCGCCGAATCCGGATGCCAGTTTCAGCGCCTGTTCCCGGGTCAGTCCCAGTTCTTCCGCATACGCCATTAAAATTGCCTGCGAGCAAGAATGCCCGTTCTCAAAATGTTTGGTTGCTTGATTGATCCTATCCATTTGTTCCCTGTTAGCCATATTCGGTTGTCGGGATTAATTAACGTTAAATTTGCTGAGGGAATTTACCGCACTGTCTGGTATAAAAATTTTGTGATTTCGTATCTGTCTGCCCTACATTAATACCGATGAAATTATCCCTGAAACAGGAAATTGTCCGAGGAGCGCAGGTGCTGGGATTTCAGAAGGTCGGTATTGCGGCGGCGCAGCCGATACCGCAGGAACAGGCCCGCCTGGAACAGTGGCTACGAGCCGGTTACCAAGGGCAGATGCAGTGGCTGCAGCGGCGGGCCGCCGAACGCGGTGACATCCGGCGGTATTTCCCGGCGGCCAAGTCGATTGTTTGTGTCGCGATGAATTATTTCACCGGCCACAGCCGGGACAAGCTGGGCGGCGGATTCAATTTCAGCAATTATGCCTGGGGTGATGACTATCATATCCTGATCCGCGAGCGGCTGGCGCAACTACTGGATTTCATCCAGGGGCAGGTAGCCGGTGTGCAGGGATTAATTTGTGTCGATACATCGCCGGTTCTGGAGAAAGTCTGGGCCCGCCGGGCCGGACTGGGCTGGCTGGGTAAAAACACCAACCTGATCAGTCGCGATTACGGCAGTTGGCTGTTCCTCGGTGAACTGCTCCTGGATATTGAGCTGGAGTACGATGAGCCTTATAACGGTGATTTCTGCGGCAGTTGTACGGCCTGCGTCGACGCCTGTCCCACCGGCGCCCTGACCGAATATGTGCTGGATGCACGCAAGTGCATCTCCTACCTGACGATCGAACACCGCGGCGAACTTCCTGTGGATTCAGCCGGATTGCTGAACGGCTGGATTTATGGCTGTGATATCTGCCAGGAGGTTTGTCCCTGGAATAAGCGCTTTGCGACGGTCAGTGCCGAACCGGCCTTCCGGGTCCGGGAGCGCATCCGCACGTTGACCATAACGGAATGGAACGACCTGGATGAGGCCGGTTTTCGTGAACTGTTCCGTAATTCGGCGGTAAAGCGGACCAAATTGGCGGGACTCCAGCGCAATCTGGCGGTGGTAGAACGATCCCCAGCGCATTCCGGTTGAATCGAATTGTCGTATTTTATGTATGTCCCGCGTATCCGGCCGGCCTATTTTCAAGGACTGAAATAAACAAAAATTCACCAGCCTGATCCGAAAATGCCTGCTGTTCAAGAAAAACCGCGCCATATAATCTGCCATTATGCCGAAATCGCCCTCAAAGGGGCGAACCGCAATTATTTTACCGGCCGGCTGCGGGATAATATCCGGGTGGCGATCAAGTCGCTGGAACCGGGACTGGCGGAGAATGTCAAGCTGGTCCAGAACCGGATACTGATCAAATTGACCGTACGGGGGCAGGAGCGGTTGGATGATATACTGGAAGTTCTGGGGCGGGTTTTCGGATTGGCGTACTTTGTCCCGGCCTACCGCGTCCCGGCGGAACTGGAAGCGATCCAGGTGGCCGCACTGGAATTGATCGGTAGCCGCGAGTTCGACACTTTCCGGATCACTACCCGTAAGGCTGACCGCAGTTTCCCCCATTCTTCCCACCGGACCAACGAACTGGTCGGCGCATTCATTGTCGAACGCCTGGGTAAGAAAGTCCTCCTGAAAAACCCTGATCTGGACTGCCGGATCGACTTGTTTTATCAGGCGGCTTTTCTCTATACCGAACGGATCGACGGACCCGGTGGTCTGCCGGTGGGTGTATCAGGGCGGGTGGCCCTGATGCTGTCGGGCGGCATCGATTCGCCGGTAGCCGGCTATTATCTTTTGAAACGGGGTGCCAGCCTGGTGGCGATCCATTTCCATTCCCAGCCCTATACGACCGAAACGGCGCTGGAGAAAATCCGCGATTTATTGCGGGTGCTGAATCGTTATCAGCCACGGATAAAAGTGCTGCTGGTGGCGCTTACGCCGATCCAGCAGGAAATTCTGGTCAAGGCGGAAGAGAAATACCGGATCGTCTTGTATCGCCGGTTCATGTTCCGGATCGCCCGGGAACTGGCCCGCCGGGAAGACGCCCAGGCCCTGATCACCGGCGAATCCCTGGGGCAGGTAGCCTCCCAGACGATCGAGAATATTGCCGTGATCCAGGAGGCCATCGACCTGCCGGTCCTGCGACCGCTGATCGGGCTGGACAAGCAGGAAATTATCCAAATTGCGCTGAAAATCGGTACCTACGATATATCGATTCAGCCGCACCTGGATTGCTGTACTTTATTCGTTCCCGAACGTCCGGCCACCCAGGCCCGGTTAAGCGATATCCGGAGAAACGAAATGGAACTGGATATTGAAAAGCTGGTGGCTGTGGCGGTCGACACCGCCGAAATGGAAATTATCACTGCCAGTTGAAACGATCGGTGATGTGGTTGCTGCGATCCGTGCCGAAGTCAGGCCGCGGAAAATCTTACCGATTGGTGACTTATTGAGATTATGTACTTGCCGGCACAGGCCTCCGGCGATAAGATAAATTAGCATATATTGTTAATTACTATTATCTTGGATCAATACAGAAAATCTTTATTGAGATTGACTGGAAAAGGTTTAATCAGGACATAAATGTTTGTAAATTTTGAGCCAATATTAACCACAATGCACACAATGGAAAACATACTAATCTTGAAAAAGGGGCGATCAGGATGACGGAGAATCAGCAGTGTGAACACTTGGATCAGGCTGTGATGGATAATTTGAAAGTCAAGGTGAACGACTTTCCGGAATTAGAAATGGCGGCTGAGACATTTGCGATGTTTGGCGATTTATCGCGCCTGCGGATATTATACATTTTATACGAAACAGGGCAGTGCTGCGTTTATCATCTGGCGGAAATGATGGGCATGGGGGTGTCGGCTGTTTCCCATCATCTGCGCAAGCTGCGCGATCGTAAACTGGTGAAAAAACAGCGTGACGGCTTGAATATCTATTACTCGATAGCCACCGGAGAAGAAGCGGCCGGGGCT